>JALWGG010000180.1 GCA_027013765.1 Acidilobaceae archaeon | reverse complement strand
GTTTATACTCTTAGCCTGGACTAGTGGTGCCAACAGCTTAAGGGCACCATACGTGCTTGCTATGAGTAACGCTATAACTCCATACACGGCTAGCATCATCCATAAACCGCGTTCGAGAAGCATTACTCCTGTAAGCGGTTCAATATTGTAACCTGTTCGAGATAATATCTTTGCTAGTATTGATAGTGACTCGAATAATGCTATCCCCCCCATAATACCTAGGATTGCCGGGATTATGCAGAGGGCGATGACCACTATCACCCACGCATCTGGGCCTACATTTAAGACATCTACTAGCCCCGCTTCAAGCCTGCTCTCATATACTAGTAAACCCCCCTCAACGTGCCAATACAGTGCACTTAGCAAGACTCCCAGTAGCAGTATGCATCCGCCAAGCCTTCTCAGCATACTCAATTATCCCGTCAGCTCTCTGAGGTTGTACCGGGAATTAATACGGTGTAGCTGGTGCACGAATATCGACGGATCACTGATTTTAACTTGGGCTGCCAGGCTACTCTCCTAGTAGGGTGTGTATATTTGGATATGGTGCGCAAGCTTATAGATGCTATCGAGGAGAAGGCACGGCTTATAGAGAACCCGGGGATTCCTTGGTTAAGGTCTAGGGCCTCAAAGTACTCTATCCAGAATGATTTTGGGGTTCCTTTGTTTCATTCCAAGGTCTGTGCCAGGATGCCTGATGCGACTATAGAGGATGTGAATAGTGCCCCAGTGGAGGTGAAGAGAAGCGTTGAGGAGGAGCTACGCATGGTAATGGAATACGTGTCCAACAGGGAATTCATAGCTATTGATGCAGGCATCGGGCACTCGACAGGTTTCAGGCTGACAGTTAGGACCTTCATATCAGCCAAGTACCCACATCTGGCATTAATGTTCGCCACCAACTACTTCGACCCACCCGACGATTCATCCCCAGTCATATACAGTATAGATATACCAGAATGGCCTAGGAAGCTTGTTATAGTAGATCCTCTAGAGAGGGCAACAGTCATACTGGGGAGCGACTATTATGGAGAGTTGAAGATGAGCGCGCTTAGGATGGCAATGAACTATGCCAGAGACTGGATGGGGCTCCTCGGAGTACATGCCGGGACCAAGGTGTATAATGTTGAGGGCTCCCCTAAAGGCGGCTCAGGCTTCCTAGTATTCGGCTTGAGTGGGACCGGGAAGTCGACGATAACATTCCACCTGCACGAGGATGATTTGAGGCCGGGGGAAAGCGTGGCTATAAGGCAGGATGACATCAACATGCTTACCAGGACGGCGTATGCATATGCGACGGAGAGGAACTTCTATCCTAAGACGGATTCTGCCCCCTCAATACCAAACCTATACAAGGCGCTTCACCACCCTGATACTATACTGGAGAATGTAGCACTGGATAATGGAAGGCTAGACTTCCTGTATACAAGTGGTTGCCACTCGAATGCCAGAGCTATCGCTATAAGGCACGCCATTGAAGGATCCGATAACAGGTATGACACGCCTAGGATAACAACGATCCTATTCCTAACAAGGAGGAACGACATGCCCGTGGCCGCACGAACCATTAGCCCCGAACAGGCCGCTGCATACTTCATGTTGGGCGAGTCGATAAAGACTAGTGCAGGGACAATGGATCCAAGCGAGGTTGGCAAGCCAGTTAGGGTCCCAGGGTTCGACCCCTTCATAATAGGGCCTAAATGGGTTAACGGACTCAGGTTCTATGAGGTCCTCAAGCTGAACCCAGGGATAAGGGTGTATATCATGAATACGGGTTACGTTGGTGGTGTGAAGGTTAGGCCAGAGCATACATTGAAGACTATACTCGCGATAGCCCGTGGAGAGGCTGAGGAAGAGTTTGATGACAACCTGAACATGTATGTGGTGAAGAAGGCTCCGGGCGTGGATCTAAGCGGGCTGAACCCTGCCAAGCTTGTTCCAGAGTATGGAAAGCATATACGGGGGGTTAGGGAGGAGAGGAGGAAATACTTGCATACCCGGTTCCCTGAGGTGGGGTTCATGGCCGATGCGATATAGCTTGGAATTGTACTACTTTTTACTAGGGTATACAATCCTACCTGGTAATGTGAAGGCTTTTCCTGCAACTTGCAGGGGTATAGGGGCCTTGTACACGTTCCACCCCCTTCTAGGATTGTATAGGTCCTTAGAGGCATATGCCTCTACAATGTCGCCTATGACTATGTCTACATCCTCGGCCACATCCTCTAGCACCCTATATATTCTAGCATCTATATAGCCAAGCACACCGTCAACCCTGATGCACCCTGAGGGCGACTCCACTAGCCTGAGCCCAGCCTTTTCAGCCTTACTAGGCTCCTCCCACCCACTGACTGTACCCACTCTCCATAGCTTGTCTAGCATGTCGCTCCCCACAATGTTTATGGTGAAACATCCTGTATCTCTTGCTATACTCAACGTGTGACTATCCTTTTCCCACATAACTGCAACCCTAGGGGGATCCTCGCTAACCGGGGTTACCCATGAGGCTGCCATTACGCCGCTAGGTCCTCCAGGCCTGCCAGCGGCTACTATATAGGCTGGGCGGGGGTGTAGTAGCCTATAATGTTTATCCTCAACCTTGATATACTCCATATACATCCTCCCAGGGTTGATACCAAGTAGTATGCCGCATGGCTAGCCTGCTGAGGGGATCTCCTCGACGTCAACCTCTTCATGTAAAGCTTTAGCGATTCTGGGCAGTGTTAAGACACCTACAACCACTCCTTCATCATCTACAACTGGGACCGCCTTCACATTATAGATCATCATGAGGACTAGTGTTCTGTCCAGGTTTGCCCCAGGTTTAATAGTTATATAGTCGGGGTTCATTATATCCTTCACTTTAAGACTCTCCCCACCTTTACATACAGCATTTCTCGCAATGCTCTCGGCCGTCACCACGCCCTTGAACCTCATTCCATCATCTACAACCACTATGATCCCGTCATCGTCAAGCCTGCAGGCTGCCTCGGAGAGGTCCTCATCCGGCCTGGCTGTGGAGAAGCTGGTCTTAACTGCAACGTCAACTGCTAGATCAAAACATCCTCTAAGCATCAACACCACCAGTATAATATGTATGACCACCAAGTTTAAAGAAATTTAGCTTTATAAAAACAT
>JALWGG010000179.1 GCA_027013765.1 Acidilobaceae archaeon | reverse complement strand
CACGACCTCGAGCACGGTATACATTATACCCGTCACTAGCCTGGGGAACCCGCTTAGGAAGGCCCCTGTATCTAGGATTATAACGCTACCAGTAGGTGAGCAGCCTGGTGTAGAGCCTCTCATAATAATTCTCCCACCACTTGAACCTGGCTACTCTAACTGGCTTGTCGCACCGTTTAACCGTAACTATATCGCCTATACCGATATCAACGTTATGCTGGCCGTCAAGGGATAAGAATAGCCCGCTGCTCCCCGGCGCTATCTCCACCTCAATGGTGGAGTCCGAGGGGGCCACGATGGGCCTTAGGAATAGCTGGACCGGGTTCATGGGTGTAATGACCATAACGTCGAGCCTGGGGTCTATTACAGGTCCTCCAGCGCTTAGGCTGTATGCAGAGCTGCCCGTGGTCGTGGATATTATGACCCCGTCGCCGTCGATACCCATAACCCGCTCCCCATCTATATACACGGAGAGCTTCACCATCTTACCCATCTTAGTCATCACAACAGCGTCGTTCAACACGCAGGATACAGGCTTATCCCCCAGGTATACCTGGGCTCTCCAGTGCTCCTCAACCCTATACCTGCCCATGACGAAGTCTCTTACCCTATCCTCGATCTCATACTGCTCCACGTCTAGTAGGAACCCCCTCTTCCCTGCCCTGATCCCCATTACTATGCTAGGCCTCCCGTCCAGTAGCATGAACGTCCTTAGGAGGGTCCCATCACCCCCTATAACTATAATCTTGGGCGGTGGATCGTCCTGCAGGTCGAAGCCCTTGTATCTGGAGAGCGATTCATAATGCATCCTAGAATCATTATCGACCACCACATCTACCCCCATGTCCTCAAGGAGCCTGGCAACCTTCTTCGCCGACTCCTCCGCCACGCTACTCTCGGGCTTCACAACGATCCCGATAACCTGGCCCCCTGCAACCGCGTCTTCATCCTCCCTTACACTCATGAGTGACAATGGCTTCATCCTCCATGTAACCTAAAGAGGGTTTGTCAAGGAATAAAACGTGTAATGGGGACTTAATGGATGGCCTTGGCCGAGTGCGTGGAAGTGTATCTTCGTGATGGTGAGAGGGCTAGAAGGGCCCTAGCAAGTAGCGGGTTACTAGCCCCCTACAAGCCTAGGAGGATGGGGGACAGGCTACTACTGCCAGTAACCAGCCCGGGGGAGGCTTTATCCCTGCTAGACAGGCATGGGATCCGTGCACGCATATGCAGGTCAGAGTTTGAAGAGTACACGGCTAAGAAGACACCCAAACCCCCACTAAGCTACGTTATGGTGGGTGACATAATAATAGTGAATCCGAGGAGGGGTGTAGAGGACCTCAGCTACTATAAGAGGGTTGCAGAAGAGCTCCTCAGCCACGTGAAGCGGGCTAGAAGCGTATACCTGAAGGTAGGCACTCATGGAGTCTATAGGACCGCCAAGCTGGTGCACCTAGCAGGCATAGACGATACCAGGACCATACACAGGGAGTATGGATTGAGGTTCCACGTCGACCTGGCAAAGGTATACTTCAACCCGAGGCTAGCCTCGGAGAGGGCTAGGATAGCCGGGTTAACCAGTGATGGCGAAAGGGTTCTAGACATGTTCAGCGGCGCCGGGGGCTATAGTATACACGTAGCCAGCAGGAGCAGCACACTTGTACTAGCCGTGGATATAAACCACTATGCAGCCGCCTATGCGGCGATAAATGTTAGGGCGAACAGGCAGGTGATGAAAGGTAGGGTTGCAGTGCTTAGAGCTGACGCCTACAAGCTGCCAAGAATCCATGCAGCGGTATTTGACCGTGTGATAATGGATAACCCCACAAATCCATCGCCATATGCCCCTATAGCGTGTAAGATGCTATCGGGCAAGGGAGTGATACACTACTATACCCTTACAATAAGCAAGAACGAGGCTGCCGATGAGGCAAGTAACGTGTTTACACATGCATGCCGGAAGTTTGATATAATGCTTGTCAGGGAGGTCCTGGAATATAGCCCCGAATACTCTGTATACGTTGTAGACCTTGAAGCCGAGAAGTAAGGGGACACCATATTTAGGCCCCGAACCACAATTACCAATATAGCGCCCCATATGATGCTGGATGCGGAGATGGTGTGGCATGCTGAGTGACAGCAAGCTAGAATTCCGCATCAGGAGGGCTAGGCGCGATGACATACCAGCTGTAATAAATGTCAACCTAGAGAGTCTACCGGAGCATTATTGGCATGGATTCTTCGAGTACATACTGGAGAATTGGGGGGAGGCGTTCCTAGTGGCAGAGGTTAACGGGAAGATCGTGGGATACGCCATGAGCAGGGTTGAGACCGTAGGAGACCCTGTGCTAGCTGGATTGGAGGAGCAGCACCCCAAGGGGATAATATCTAGGATTGCAGGAGGGTTTAAGGGACTAATCGCAGGGTGGAGGGTGGGCCACCTAGTCTCAATAGCTGTATTAAAGCAGTATAGGGGCAGGGGGATCGGTAAGGCCCTGCTAAGGGAGACGATCAACGTGATGGAGAGCGTTTACGACGTCGACGCTATATACCTTGAGGTTAGAGTATCCAACAAGACAGCCATAAGACTATATGAGAAGTTCGGCTTTAGGAAGGCTAGGATAGCATACAAATACTATAGGGATGGGGAAGACGCGTATATAATGGTTAAGAGGCTTAAGCCCTTACCAGCTGATTCCTAGCTTAGCCTTATACTCTCTATACAGGTTCTCGACCTCGTCAACCCACCTTGGCAGCTCATCAGGGTTCTCGGGATACTTTCTATATAGCTCCTTCACCCTCTTCATATAGTCTGCAACAACCTTGAGCTTCAACAGCATCTGGGGCCTCTTGAGCATCTTCAACGCTATATTCAGCTTATCAAGGGCGCTCAGATTGGCTCTGAGCTCTCCGGTGACGCTCGTCTCATAGGCGTCCTGTGGATTCATTAGGCCTAGCTTTAGGCCCCACTCGATCTCCTCGTTGCCTAGCTCCTGGAGGAATATCCTGAATATGTCTAGGCCGGCCTGTTTGGCTCCCAGCGTTGTCATATAACCCATGTTGGCGCCCCATAGCCCCCTCCTGCTGTAGTCGCCCGTTTCGAAGGCGTGTAGTATAGCGTTGGCGGCGCGTTTCGCAGCGG
>JALWGG010000178.1 GCA_027013765.1 Acidilobaceae archaeon | reverse complement strand
TATGCGCCTGCGCCGATATAGTCCGGAGGCATTAGCTATGGGCCTAGGTGCCTGGTGATGAACAAGCTGTGGCTGGCGGTCCTAGCGGTTATAGGTATAGCCCTTATAGGGGTCCAGTGGGGCCGGGGCGGGGATGGATGGTGGTTCATTAACACTACTGAGGACCTCGTCGACGAGCCCATATACTATGAATGGCAGGGTAAGGGGTACTACCTGCTTGTAACTACATCCAAGGCCATGATCGTTGATGCAGGGACGGGCAGCGTAGTTGCAGAGGAGGGGATAAAGGGGAGCTATACAGGTTTAGGGCATCCAGCGGGCAAGCCGGAAATCTATATAGGCGTGGTCGAGTCCAACGCTTCCATGCCTAAGCTAAGCATGTATAGGGTAGCTGTTGAGGGCTTGAAGATAAGGGTGGAGGGCCCCATCCTGGAGGGAGTGGATCTTAGGACTGGCGTGACCGACCGGGGGATCTGGACAATATCCGGCGGTTCCCTGAAATTCTATAGGTTCCCCGGGCTTGAGGGTGTGGACGTGTACTCACCCCTACCAGTAAATGACTCAGTTATGCTGTCCGCAGCCACCCTGGGCAGGTATGAGATAGTATCTATAGTACTCGCTAATTCGACGAGCTACATAATGATATATGATGCCGGGGATCTGGAGCCCTTGAGCATAATCAAGGACTATGTTGCAGCCGACACGATTGAGTATGACAATAATTATTACATACTAGCAGTCGGGTTCGAGGGAGAGAACTTCGCCCAGTACAGCATGACTTACCTAATCGACGTGTTTAGGATCAGGGATGGGAAACCCGTAATGGAATATGGCTTGACTCATAAAAACGTCGTTAATTACCCGCCTGCAGTCGAGTTCATCGGAGACCCGTACCACATAATCGCGTTGTCCGTCAATCCCAGGTCGGAGAATAAGACGGGCTTCGCGGGCACAGACCCCGTGGTGGCAGTCCTTGAGCGGGACGGGGACACGTTATACCAGGTCGAGGTTGAAGAGGTTACAGGGGACCTGCCGCCGAAGACCATATGGACTCCATACACCGGATTGTCCAACCCGCATGATATAGATGGGGATGGCTATATGGAGGTCCTAGCAACGGTCAAGCTGTATAGGGGGAGCGATAGGATAGGGACTGTGGTAGCCCTGGTAGAGGTCCCGGCCCCGGAGCCGCCGTGACGGTGGCATGGAATGGATCTCCTAGGGGTCGTGCTGGCTGGTGGCATATCTAAGAGGTTCAACGGGTTCAAGCTAGCATACAAGCTCAGGGGCAAACCCCTACTTGCCCATGTCGCCGATGAGCTATCCACAGTAGCCAGCGACGTAGTCATAGTAGCTTCGCCCCAGACCAGGAGGCTCGTCGAGGGCCTAGCAGGGTATAGGGTTGTAACGGATTCTCAAAGCCTAGGGTGTGGAGGACCTCTCAGGGGGCTTGCCACGGCATCCATGATCGCCGACACTATACTATACGCACCCGGGGACGCGGCGTGGATCCGGGGAGAGACAATGGCTAGGCTTGCAAGGATTGGCAGCGGGGTCACGACGCCTATCTGGGGTGACGGGTTCCTGCCTATGCTATTCGGATATGCTGAGGACCTCAAACCCTTCATCGATGCCTGCATGCTGAAGGGGTGGAGTGGGAGGCCTAGCGACGCGTATAGGCTCGCAGAGGACCTCAGGCTGGTGGGAGTCTCACTCTTAACAGGCGATCCTAGAGAGTTCTCCACTCTGAACAGGGTAGATCAGCTTGAAGCACCCCCCACCCCCTTGCCAGGGAGGGGTGAGATCCGTGTCCCCCAGCGAGCCTCATATCTATACAAGTCGGTGCTGTACAGCCTAGCTAATGGAGATTATATCAGCGCCTACCTGGGCCTCATAGAGGAGGCATCGATATATGGGTCCCTTGGTGTAGAGCATATTGTGAGGCATATAGCTGAGGACCTCTGCAGGGTCCAAGGATACATCCTGGTATATACGGTGCCTGGCGGGTGCCAGCGGCATAGGCGTTTATTCTAATATGAAGAATTATAATACTTATATAAATCCCCTAATGCTGTCTATATCGCTATTGAACGGTATTAAGGCCTGGCAGGGCTAGATATACTGGGGGTTGCATGGATGGCTGTAAGGATGAAGCTCCCACAGGTGCCGGAGAAGTACCAGCCACTCTATGAGAGGATGGTCAAGCAGAAGTATCACTTCGTCGGTAGGCATACAGTTGTTAAGAAGTGTTATTGGACCCATAAGGCCATGGTGGAGGGGAGGCACTGCTACAAGTGCAAGTTCTATGGGATAGAGAGCCACAGGGATATACAGATGAGCCCCGCGGCATTCTGGTGCTGGAACGCCTGCCTACACTGCTGGAGGATAAGGCCGCAGGACCTAGGCGTTGACATGGATGAGACGAAGATGCCCTTCTATGATGATCCAAAGATGCTTGTGGACGAGCTTATAAGGGTCCATAGGAGGCTCATGAGCGGGTACAAGGGGCATCCAAAGGTTGACCCGAAGATGCTTGAGGAGGCAATGAACCCGGTCCACGTGACCATGAGCCTCACAGGAGAGCCGACACTCTATGAACTGCTAGGGGACCTGGTAAAGGAGATACACCAGCGCGGCATGACTACTTTCATAGTTACGCGTGGGGTTAGGCCTGACGTCCTAGCCCGGCTAGACGAGGAGCCCAGCCAGCTCTACGTCAGTATAGAGGCTTGGGATAAGAAGAGCTACAACTACTTCACAAGGCCACTAGTACCCAGGGCATGGGAGCTCACATGGGAGACCTTCGAGATAATGCCAAGCTTCACCAACCCGACAGCAATAAGGATAACCCTAGTCAGAGGATTCAATGACCACGACGAGGCCCTCAAGGGATTCGCAAGGATCATTGAGACGGCACAGCCAACATATGTAGAGGTAAAGAGTTATATGTGGGTCGGCGCCAGCAGGGAGAGGCTGTCGAAGAGCAACATGGCAAGGCACGACCAAGTCAAGGAGTTCACCAGGAAACTCTCTGAGATGACGGGATACCCGATAATTGGAGAGAGCCGGGCGAGCAGGGTGGTACTGCTAAGCATGATACCAAAACCCATAAGGCTAGGCAAGGGATGCCCCAAAGGCCTCGACACCCCAGAGCCCGAGGCCCCTG
>JALWGG010000177.1 GCA_027013765.1 Acidilobaceae archaeon | reverse complement strand
ATTCTATTGATTGATGAAAACATGCATGGGTTTAGGTCTTGGTTCGCCTTAATTCTAATATTTGTTTTGTCAGTTAGTGCCGTTACTCAGAATGTTACTGTCAACATGGGAGATCTATCACTAGATAGCGGCCTAGCTACAGCTCACAATGGCATCGGAGACCTCTACTATGCCGAATACAGCGGCAGGGTTTTGAGGATCTATGGCGATACCGTTGATGGCTTACTTGGTTTAGATCCCCTTCATATCGTTGTCGGCGCCTATGACGGGTCTAGGTGGGTCAAACTCCCCTTCAGGGCTTATGACAGGTATGTGGAAAGCAACTTCTCAAGAGTCTATATCATGCCCGAGAGGATAAGCCGTGGCACGGTGATAGATGTTAGGCTCCCGGGATTTAAGCCTATGAAGGTGGACCCGTATAAGGTGACGCCTGGCTTCGCCAGGGCATCTGATGGCGTTGTAGAGTTATCCCTCTATGATGCTGGAAGCCCGTCGCCAGTGGCATACCTTTATGTATTCTTTAGTAGTGGAGGTAAAGCTGCTTATTGGGGCTCGGCCCAATACCAGCATCTATATACTGTAGACTACCTTGGTAGTAATGATCCCTTTGAATCAACGTTCATGCCAGCAGTTTACTGGCTTTATAAGCAGCAGGGTGCTAGGGTAGACTTGGTTAGAGTTGTTAGAGATGCCGTGAATGATGTAATAGATGTAAAACTGAGGAGTACTGTCAGGGTCTCGGCTACATTGTATAGTATTCCCTTGCCTGATGGTGGTGGGGGGCTAGGGTATAGCCTGATAGAGTTGAGGCCTCAGCCGACGCTCAGCCTGTTAAACAAGGATGTAAACCTTACTTATGCCAGGGATACATACTACTTTAATCTATCTACTATAGATCCGGGGTCTCCCTCGACTGTTAAATGGAAGTATGTCAGGATTGTTGTAGATGTTTACAGGGAGGAGGGATCTGGAGATGTTGTGAGAGAGCTTGTGTTGGACATAAATAATGGGAGTAGCGTGTCTAGCCATCCAATATATGCCTACGGGGGAAGATTTTACCCGAATAAGGTAATCATGGATTACATGTTATCGCCCTACGGGAGTAGGGAGCCAGTGATACCTGTGGGTATAACGTTGAATGGCCTGGAGCCTGGTGAGATGTGGAGGATAACTGTAACTGTAACGGTCTACATTATGTGGGGTGATATGCCTACAGATTCCCTTAGAGAGAAGCCTGTTGAGTATACTCTAGCAGATGATGCTATTATCGAGCTGTCGGTGAACAGTGACAGGCTCACGGACTCGCGTACAGTGTATCTGAAGCCGTTAACGATTCTGTCTACTTCAAGCGTTGGAGAGGAGGCGCAGTCCCTTCTAGCGATAAGCTCGCAGGCGCACCCGGCACTATATCCTCTAACAGTGTCCCTTTCCCTTGCGGGAGTAGATTCGTGTACAGTAACACTCTATGACTATAATGATATAGGGTATTGCACGCTATCAATCACCAGGGCGGGCCTCCTATCCTTATTCTCGAAACTAGACCCAGTACCCTTAACCATAGAGATACAGGCATCAAATAACCCAAGCACCACTGAAACTGTAGCAATCTACATAGATACCCAGCAGCCATTAACATTCACATCCAGGATGATGTACAGGGTATACAATAGTGAGGGCGTTGGGCAGGACGCCTACCTGTTAACCTCGACCAGGTATGATCTAGATGGGAAATGGATCACAGACCGCTCATACTATATTGCTGGGAGGGGCATGTACAACGCTATTCACGGAGTCAATAGGGGTACAATAGCCCTCCAAAACATTGAATCAATACTATCATGGCAAACCGGCGAAACCGGCTTCACCAACCTTAAATTGACACTCGCCTCAGGAGGAATCCCCGAGCCTGTAATCGAGTGCGGTCCCAGCGGATGCTATACTCTCACAGGGGAGAAGCTCACGAGCCTAGATGTAATCGTGTTTCTCAACGGATTCGACCTGATGGATGGCTATACAGACTATTCAGCCAAGATACTGGGGGCTAGCACGGGTAGTATAATAAACTTGGAGATCCCACCCCCACTAGCAGCTGTACTATCCAAGATAGGCTATATTAGGAAGTTCATCTCCCAAGTCCAGACGGCAATATGGGCTATAAACCTCATAAAGCAACTCACGTCGGACGAGTTCAACGTGGACATAGACTATAGTAATAACATTGTGAGTATACACTGGGAGAAGGGATTATTCAGTCCAGGTAGATGGATAAACATGGAAGTCTACCTCTACAACGTGTATATACAACAACAGGGGACATGCAAGACCCAGTATATAAATGTGGCGGCAGACACCACAACAGCTAATACAATCACCTTCGATTACAACGCCGTCACATGCACCAGATTCACAAGCTAACCCCCACTCCCAGGGGCATTAAACGATCTATATTAGCTGGGAGGACGATGCCTATGAGGGCCTCCCTGAAGCTGGATATACTCTACATACTACTATCACTCGCTACAGCCAATGCTGTGCCAATATACTCTGTAGACTGGAGGCACGGCCTACCCTATAACATCCCCCTAGGAATAGTACTAATCCTCCTATCAATTCTAATGAGCGCAACCTATTACATAGGGAGGGCCATCTACCTGATTGGCTTCCAGCAGAGAGACGAGGCCCCAGGCATTAAGGACCTCCTGTCCAAGTCATGCGAGCTAGCCAGTCCATACATAAGACTGGTAATTGTGTTGGCACTATCCCAGTTAACACTACTAGCACTGGCCGCCCTAGGCTCAGCCCTACTAATAGGGGTCATGGCCCTAGCACTAGTGGCTATCATCCTACTCGGTGACATAGTTGTGCTACCTTGCATACTCTACAAAGCTATAGGCCTAGGCCAATGCAGCCGGGCAACCGACTATCTTAAGGCTGTAATATTAATCGGGATCCCGGGTACCATAGTTAACTTCATGGTAGATTTAATCTACACCAGTCTACTAGATACAAGGTTCTACTACCCATACATATGGCCCCTAAGCAGTGACGCCGCCAGAATGTTCAGTGAAGGCCATGAGCCATGGTTCCCAAGCACACCCTCAATAATAGCAACAATAATCTACGCCAGGATCATAGCACTACTAAAAGAAATAATGTAGGCGTCAAACCAATACTATCCCAACCAGAGAAAACACTCACCCCTGTATAATTAACCCGGGGATGGGAAAGCTCATTTGCACAGTCTCTCTTAAACCGTATTAGAGGAATCCCTTATCCTTACCGTGATGCAAGTCTATACGCCTGGGGACAGACGACCTAGACGAATCCCAGATAAACAGGGAACAGGGAGGCACCAGTGCTACAGGGATGCAAAGGGTATCACAATGCAGGGAATACCTAGCTTCATTAGAAGAAATATAGAGAGATAGGGGTTGAAGACGACAAGATCAAGCTCAACCCCAGAGGTAAAGCGGTTACACCAGACTGCAGAAGAGCCCGCCAACGTCAACACGACTACTTGAAGCTACCCCAGAGGGGGCCTCTTTAAGGGTAAAGGGTGAGTATACTTGATATAAATAATAATAAGGTTGTAGTCCGTGCTGGGAGGTTCATAGCATAAAGCGCTGGTCTCTTGAGTAGTATTGTGGGGTGGGGTATTGTTGCAGGTCGAATGTAGGGGCAGGAGAGTGTCATTCCAGGCGTCTGTGGAGGAGTTGCCTAATGGGAGGAGGGTGCTGGTGGATAGGGTTAGGTTCCCGGATAGTGTGGCTGTGTTGCCAGTTGATGGGGATAGAGTGTTGCTTGTGAAGCAGTATAGGCCTGCCATTGGGGAGTGGACTCTGGAGGCTCCTGCAGGGACTATAAAGGAGGGGGAGGCTCCTGAGGAGGCTGCTAGGAGGGAGTTGGCTGAGGAGGCTGGCATGGATGCTGGGGAGCTAGTTAAGGTTGGGGAGGGCTATGTAAGCCCGGGCTACTCTACAGAGTATATGCACCTCTACATAGCCAGCAAGCTTAGGAGGGCTGAAGCTGAGCCTGAGGATTATGAGGTTATAACTGGAGGGGTGTGGATAGGGTTGGAGGAGGCCTTGTCAAGGGTTAGGGATGTGAAGACGATCCTCCTTCTAAACGCGTATAGGGCGATGAGGTGTAGGGGTTGAGGGTTGCACTAGCCTATAGCCTAAATGACCCCGTAGGGACAAGAGTCTCTAGGATGCTTAGGGAGGTCCTTGGGGGTAGGGAGGCTAGCTGTCCTCCAGCGGTAGAATGCTTCAAGCTAAACCATACAATGATGGGGGGGTTCAGGGAGGATGTTGTGGAGCTTGAGATGCTTGATGAAGCCCCCGACCCAGGGGCTGAGGCGGTGATAGTACTGTCAAGGCACAGGGCTGAGAGTGGTAGGAAGAGCCTAACAGTACACCATACAGGAAACCCTACCCGGAGCACCTATGGAGGCGAGCCCGAGAGGCTGGCCAGGTCATACCCTGCCCTGAGCAAGCTCCTCCTGAAGGTATATAGGGAGATAGCTGTGGATAGGGGGATAGCTGGCGAGTATGATGTAGTCCTTGAAGCCACGCACCACGGCCCCACTAGGCCCCTAAAGCCGATCATCTTCATAGAGGTGGGAAGCACTCCTAGCGAGTGGAGTGATGAGAGGGCCCTCAAGGCCATGACTGATACGGTGGTGCACGTGATAGACTCCAAGCCCCCCGAGTGTCTCCCAGCGGCAGGATTCGGCGGAACCCACTACCCGGCTAAATTCACGAAGATACACCTTGAGGGTGGGTACTGCATGGGCCATATAATACCGAAATACGCGTTCGCCTCAGGGGTGGGGGAGGAGGTCCTCAGGCAAGCGATCCTCAACACCTACCCGGCCCCAGCAGCCAAGGCTCTTATAGAGAAGAAGAGTTTGAAGGGCAGGCATAGGGAAGCTATTACAAGGGTTATGGAGAGTCTGGGTGTCGAGGTTGAGAGGGTATAGCCTTGTAAAGGGTATAGTGAACCTCGTGTCTAGGTTCCCCCTAGCCTCCAGGGTCGCGGAGGCCCTGCCTCGGGATAGATGCGTGGTAGTAGCATTCGGGAAGTCTGCGTATAGGATGATCGAGCCCGTAGAGGATGGCGGGGTCACAGTTGAGGGCGGGATAGTAGTTGTACCCCACGGCTACACGGGTAGGCGCCCGCCGGGCATGGAGGTGGTTGAGGCGAGCCACCCAGTCCCCGATGAGGCGAGCCTGAGGGCGGGTAGGGCGGTGCTTGAATGGGCTAGAGCATCTAGGAGCGTGGGGTGCCTGCTGGCACTCATATCAGGGGGAGGATCAGCGCTGGTCGAGTACCCCATGGACCCTATAACCCTAGAAGACGTCAGGGCTATAAACAGGCTACTACTTGCAAGTGGAGCAAGCATACATGAGATAAACACTGTGAGAAAGCATATATCACTAGTCAAGGGCGGCAGGCTAGCTGGAGAGGCCTACCCAGCAAGGGTATATGGGCTATATGCCAGCGACGTCCCCGGCGATAGGATCGATAGCATAGCATCGGGCCCAACAGCCCCAGACCCTACAACCTATAGGGATGCACTAGACGTGCTGGAAAGGTATGGGATTACAGGGGAGGCCCCTGAGAGGGTAGTCAAGGTCCTAAGGGAGGGTGTAGAGGGTAAGAGGCCTGAAACACCTAAACCAGGCTCAGAGGTGTTCGAAAAGGTATCCAACAGCGTGGTTGCGGCCAACATAGACGTGCTGAAGAGCATAGGGGACCTGCTCAGAGGCAAGGGCATAAACCCACTCATACTAACTAGCAGGCTTGAAGGCGAGTCCAGGGAAGCGGGAAGGGTGCTGGCATCGATAACAATGGAGGCCGTGGATAGGGGGATACCCGTCGGGAGGACCTCAGCTATACTAGCTGGCGGGGAGACGAGCGTTAGAGTAAGGAATCCCAATGGTAGGGGTGGAAGGAACATGGAGCTCGCGGTCTCCTGGGCCCATGCAATGTGGTACTGGGGCTACAGGGATGAAGCCATCATAGTATCCCTAGACACGGATGGCATCGATGGCAACACGGATGCTGCCGGAGCATACATGGCTCCAGGCGACGTTGACACTGCCAAGAGCCTGGGACTGGACCCCGTGAAGGCGCTTGACGAGAACAATACATACAAGCTCCTGGAGGAGATCGGGAGGCTTGTGAAGACGGGGCCCACACAGGTTAACTTGAACAGCATAACAGTGATACTAGTAGGACCGCCCGGGGAGGCCTAGGCCTTGGATATAGAGTTGATAGCAGTTGGATACTCGACGATGGAGGCCGTACCCTTATTCCACGTGGCCCCAGGCGGCTCAATCCTCAGGCTACTGGTGGGCGGGGGGAGGGATACGGGTGTAGACTGCGACTGGGTGGATACATGTAGTATACTAACAGCGTCAATATCCTCGGGCGTGCGAGTAGATGCGGGATCCATAGTCAAGTATGCATCGAAGTGGGGTGTGGACGCTATACTATTCGATGGTGTGGACCCTCTGGGCAGGGTGGAGAGGAGGCTTATAGAGGTCCTCAGAAGCCGCTTCCTCATAGGTTCACGCGTCCAGGACCCTAGGGGCCTAGACCCTAGCCTAGTCGACTTCTTGCTGGTGGACCACATAGAGCCTATCGGCGGCGATGTGCCTACACACGTGCTGGTAGGATCGTTAAACGGGTTAATGGGGAAGACGCATATAGAGGTCCTCACCTACCTTGAGGAGCCCAGGTATGAGGAGATAATACCCTTAGTGGAGGTAGCCCGGGGGTACCCGATACACGTCTTCATACACAACTATGAGAGGGGGCTACATGTATTCATGAAGGAGCTTGCCAGGAGGGCCCCCTACAGCTACATACACGCGGGGCCCCACTCAAGACTAGACACCTACTGCCCTAGATGCGGAACCCCACTCCTATCCAGAGGCATGGGCAGGCTTGGGGCCTCTAACCTGAAGAATGGCTCCTGCCCGAGATGCGGCTATAGGATACCGTTAATAGGAAGAGTATATGACTCCACACCGAGTAGAATATATATGGTTACCAGGGGTGCTACAGAATGGCTCCACCCAGCACGCTTAGGATAGACCTGCTAAGGAGGCCAAACGTCAGGGAAGCCATACTATGGAGGAGGCTTGAGGAGAAGCCTGGATGGGTTGTATGCGATCTATGCCATAGGAGGTGCCCGATAGCCCCGGGCAAGTACGGTGCATGCGGCGTCAGGAAGAATATAGATGGTAGGCTCTACACCCTAGTCTACGGGCTCCTATCAGCAATGGCCCTGGACCCCATCGAGAAGAAGCCCCTCATGCACTTCCACCCAGGTAGTAGTGTGCTGAGCATATCAACTGTGGGATGCAACTTCTTCTGCCAATTCTGCCAGAACTGGGAGATAAGCCAGAGTAGGCTTGAGAAAGGACTCATGGGGGTCCAGGCCACGCCTGAGGAGGTTGTCGGGAGAGCCCTTGTATATGGAGCCGACGGGATAACGTATACATACAACGAGCCCACAATATTCATCGAGTTCCTCATAGACACTGCAAGGGAAGCCAAGAAGCACGGGCTATTCAATACAATGGTAACCAACGGATACGCCACGCCAGAGGCTATAGATGAGATAGGAAATCTCATGGATGCCGCGACAGTCGACTTCAAGGGAGGGGGTAACAAGGAGTTCTACAGGAAGATCATGAGGGTCCCAGACCCGGAGCCCATATACCAGTCTATACTGGCTATGAAGGAGAAGGGATGGTTCATAGAGGTAACCAACCTAGTAGTCCCCAGGATAGGCGATAAGGTGGAGGATATCAGGAGGATGGCCCGCTGGATAGTAGAGAATCTAGGCCCCGAGACCCCATTCCACCTCCTGAGATTCCATCCAGACTATAAGCTACAGCACCTCCCCAGGACCCCGGTAGAGACGCTTGAGAGACTGGCAAAGACCGCCATGGATGAGGGGTTAAAACATGTGTACATAGGGAATGTCTGGGGCCACCCCCTAGAGCATACATACTGCCCGAGATGCGGGTATAAGGTGATCGAGAGGTATGGGTTCACGATAACACGGTACAGGCTGACAGAGGATAACAGGTGCCCCAGGTGCGGGTATAGGCTGAATATAAAAGGCAGGTATAAAGGCAAGTCTGGGTACCCGATGCCCGTATACTAGGTAGAAGTGGTATGCCAAGAATATCTAGGAGGGGCTTCCTGAAGCTAGCCCTCTACGGGGGCATACTATATACTGTCATGGGATCCGTTAAGGCGTATACTCTAAGCGTTGATGAGGTAGACGCTGGCCTAGGCACCAGGCTACTATTCGCTCCAGACATACACACCCACGGGGGAGACAGGGGGTACTTGGTAGACGCGGTAGCCTCGCTGAAGCCAGATATACTGGTACTGGGGGGCGACCTCTGGGACTATAGGACCCCAAGCCTCAGCCACGTTAAGAACTTGATCAATGGTATTAGAGGCTACACACCTACAATCATAATGGTATTAGGCAACCACGAGTACATCGCAAACGCCAGGGGCCGGGTAAGGCTTAGGGAAGCGATCCAGGTGCTGGAGGACCTGGGGGTTACAGTGCTCAGGGATGATAAAACAAGTATAGGAGGGCTAATAATCGGGGGCCTCGACTGGAGGCATAATCCCAAGCACTACACAGACCCTGCCAGGAGGCTCGGCGAGGTTGATGTGATGATCTCCCACAGCCCAGATAGCTTCCCGCACCTCTCCTCTAAGCAGCATATACTACTCGCTGGCCACACCCACGGGGGACAGGTGTGCCTTCCAGGGCAGGTGTCGATGGCGACCAACAGCGTCTATGGATACACGTGGGGGACTTATAGGATGGGTGACAAGGTAATGTATCTGTCACGGGGGGCCGGAGAGATGGTCCCTCCGAGGGTCTACTGCGGCAGGCACGTATACCTACTCTCCTAGGGCCCACCTATACTATCCATTCCTCCATATTATAGGCCATCTCCCAGAACAAGTATTCATACCTGGCGGCTGTATGGAATATCTGGGATAGCCTCTCAAGGTCCCCGCCATATCTTCTCCATAGCCTATCAACCTCCGCCCTGAACTCGTCCACAGCCTCTCCATACTCCCTGCTGAGGTAGACGCTGGCCCACTCCCGGTAGATTTCATTCCGGTTACCCTCAAGCTTCTCTCTATTATGTAGCGCGATGTCCCGGTAGCTCCAGTAGCATGGCAGTAGGGAAACTAGGCATTCAAGCGTGGACCCAGTATAGCACGTGGCAATCATGAAGTTCACATAAGCAAGATTAGTAGGGGCGGGCTCAGCCTCTATAACATCCTCTATCCTAATCCCCAGCCTTACTAGGAGCCTCCTATAATTCTCCATCTCAGTCGTTGCAAGGAAGCTTGCATGTGACAGGGAGGTCCTCGCGGCCTCATGATCCCCCTTAGATGCCGCTATAGCGAGGGACCTTATGAGGCCCATAAGATAGTTATAGTCCTGTACCGCGTAGAACTTGAATTTCTCTATAGGCAATACGCCGCGGTATAATTCATCTACAAAGGGGTGTTCGAGGAGCCTGGACCAGACGTTAAGGGACCTCCTCCGCAGCTCCTCGCTCAGGCTCAAGCCATGCACCATGCTAGTACCTGTAGGCAGCGGGTAATCAATGTTGGGTCACCACTTGCACCCCTCCTCACTACCTCGGCAGAGGCCGAATCAGCCGTTCATCCCCCCTACATATACTAGAGGCGCTCCCCTGGAGGGCTAATAAGATCCTCTCATAGCCCGTCGATACGGGCCTATAGGAGGCCATATTATATATTACATTCCTGACCCTATTTTCAAGGGCACACGCCTCCTGCACAGCTGGCAAGATCCTCCCAGTCCTAGCGAACTCTATCACCATTTTTGCATGTGCAATAACACTTTCATTTACAGCAACTACTGCACTTGCGGATTATAACAAAGGTTATAAATACTATGACAAATTCATCAAAAGAAAAACTCACATTAAAGCACCAGAGTTTATTAAAATCCTAGG
>JALWGG010000176.1 GCA_027013765.1 Acidilobaceae archaeon | reverse complement strand
CTTATACCCCACTTATCCTTGGCACTCCCGAAGGCTACAGTGCCGTCTGCAGGGTTGAGCTTCCACTTCTTCCTGAACTCCGGCTCGGCGTATAGGTCTATCAAGTTGTTGACCTCCCTAATGATCTCGACGAACCTCTCCTGAATCTTCTCTGGGGGGAGCTTGAGCTCCTTTATAAGCCTGTCGACCTTGTTTATGAATAGCAGGGGCCTGACCCTCTCCTCAAGCGACTGCCTGATAACCGTCTCCGTCTGGGTCATCACACCCTCAACGGCGTCTACAACAACTATCGCGCCGTCCAGCACCCTAAGGCTCCGGGTCACTTTGCCAGAGAAGTCGACGTGGCCGGGCGTGTCTATCAGGTTGATCACGTAGGGCTTACCCTCATACTCGTGGTACAGGCTTATGTTGGCGCTCTTAACAGTTATACCCCTCTGCTTCTCCACACTAAGATAATCCAGCACAAGGGCCTCCCCAGCAATCCTCTCAGATATGATGCCAGCAGCCGCCAGCAGGGAGTCGCTAGTCGTCGTCTTGCCATGATCCACGTGGGCTATGATACCGATATTTCTAACCTGCTCTATATTGCTCATAATCTTCTCAATCTCGGAGACTACCTTAACCCTTGCACCCAACAGCTACACCCCGTCTCCAGGCCCTCTAGTACAGGGAAAGGGTTATAAAAAGAAGGCCCTTAAAGCTGCAACTCACAAGCTAGATTTATTAATGCTTGTATAGACAGCCATGCTTGTATAAAAGGATTTAATATGATATTTATAATATTAATCTATTATTATAAACTTAAATATATTGGCACCATCAATGTAATGTGTGAAGGTGTATAGTATTGCATACACTAGTATACAGGATCCTGCCAGTTATTATATTACTAGCCGTCCTCGCACTACCCATACCAGCAGTCGCTGGTGATACCGGAACTACACCACCCAGTGCATCCCCTCCTGACACGTTGTGTCCCGCCGGCTATACCGAGGTTGCCGTCAAGGATACCGGTGACGACTTGGATGTATATACATTTGACACATACCCGTGGCACCCCATCGATATATACTTTAGTGTACCTTCAAGCTTCGCAGGCAGTCCCGGCTATATCATTGTAAGATACTATGATGTCGACTTGCCCGACGAGATAGATGAGGTGTTCCTTAACAACGTCTATCTAGGCTACTTCACCGTATCCTCTGACGATGCTTTTGCAGAGGAGATGTTTGCAATACCCTCGGGCGTCGTTGTTGCAGGGACTAACCATGTTATGATCCAGGTGGATGAGGGCACACCTAACCCGGACCCCAGTGTAAGTCCCACTTATGACGAGTGGGGCGTTAGTGTTGATTCCATCAGAGTGTGCCTGAGGTCCTCAGGCCCATTCGTTGGGGGGAGTGCTATAGCCTATGGTGACTCCTATGGCGGCACCCAGATCGGCTATTTCATGGTTGCTACAGGATTGATAATGCTTAGCATAGGCCTGGCAGGGCTGATGTGGAAGAGGGCTAGGAGCCTGTAGCCTCTGAATCCTTGAATGAGTCTAGTGTTTTCATCCTCTTTTTATCGATTCTAGCCTTGTATGGGGTTACTAGTATCCTCTTAATGTTCTCTGCCTTCCTCTCCCCCAGGCCTGGCACTGTTGAGAGCTCTGATATGCTTGCCCTGCAGAATCTCTCTATGGTTTGGAACCTTTCTAGGATCTTTTCGGCGGTCTTCGGGCCTACTTGGGGGAATGACTGTATTATGTATAGCTGCCACTCTTGGAGGTCCTCAAGCTTGGGCTTCTTGTGTATTATGAAGCCTGACCCCTGTGACTGTAGCCTCCTCGCGAGTGCTCCTAGGATCTCTGCAGTTGCCTGGGGGCCGCTGCTTATCATTATCCTAGCATTGTAGTCGAGGGTTAGGGTTACCATCGCGGAGTATAGCTGCCTCTGCCTGTTGGCGAACCTCCTGATCCTCCCCGGGTCTCCTTCTACAATGTATACTGTGACCTGGTATGCCTCTGCCATCCTCTTGGCCTGGTTGAATAGTCTTCCATCGAATAGGCTCTTTGCAAAGTCATACGCGCTCTTCCTCTCCACAACCACGTCATCGCCTACAATGTAGTCCCCCACGGGAAGGTTCCTCCTAATCACGATCAGCCCCATAGACTCTAGTATGGATGGGATCCCGCTCTTCTCCTCCCTGAGGTCTGCATAGATCCTTGATGCCACGGCCTATTTACCTCCCGTGCAGATCCTCCCAACCCTGCCTGGAAGGGTCTTGGCCACCATATCTGTTGCTTCCTCTATGCTGGGTGCTATAAAGGGTAGCTGGGCCATCCCTGCACCACTGTGCCCCCCGCCCTCGCCCCCATACTTTTCCGCAAGGTACAGCGCGATCTTGTCCGCTGTAATTCCCAGGGCCTCTGCACCCCTCGACACCCTGACGGAGACCCTGTAGCCCTCCCTCCTCTCGGCCAGCACAACTGCTACATCAGCCCCAACCTCTAGGAGGGCCCTGGCTGCTGATGACTCATAGCTCCCAACATGGGTTACAGCTATGAGGACCTCCTTACACGCCCTCCCCAGCCTGGCCCTTGATACTGCCTTGAGCCTGGCTATCCTCTCTGAGAGTGTTAACCCCCCGGTTTGCGTTAGGAGCTGGAGGGCCCTTGAATAGTCGCCCCCATAGTCTATGAGTGTCTGGACTGCCCTGAAGGTGCCAGGCCCCACTAGCAGGAACCTCTTAGAGTCATATAGGATCCCTGCAAGCCCGAGCGTGGCTATACTCTGGGGGATCTCGACCCCCATGCGCCGAGCCTCTAATGCTAGGAGCTCGGTTGTAGACGCTGCACTAGGGTCCACCAGGCTGTATGAAGCCCTGGAATATAGGTCTCCTGGCCTATGGTGGTCAACCACTATGAGTATACTAGCACCCTCCACCACCTCCCGTAGCCCTCCCAGCTGTGCCGGGTTGGCAGTGTCAACTACTACAACGTTGGCCGGGGGGTCCCCGGTGCAGTACTCGACCTCTATACCCAGGCCTGCTAGGAGCCTCTTTGACGCTGCAGAGACGCCCTCGGGGAATAGTATGCATGCCCTGCCACCCAGTCCCCTGACGATCACATATGCAAGCAGGGCTGAGGCTACAGCGTCTGGATCCGCGTTCTTATGGGCCGTTACCAGCCAGTTATCCGCGCTTCCCAGGTACCTTTCTAGCCCTAAGCCTTCGCTCGAACTCTCTAACCGCTTCACGGGCAGCCTCCTCCACAAGGTCCTCGATCCACCTGGCCCTCGGCCTTGAAGCCTGCACGTCAACGAGTAGCCTGAAGCCTTCGCCCCCAGGCTCTATCTTGAGGATTAGCGTGTAGCTTGAGGCCCTATCGCCTAGAACCCTCTCTAGGACCTCCCTAGCCCTCTCCTCTGCAGCCTCCAGGGCTTCGGCGAGCTCATCCTGCAACTCCCGCCTGGCCCCCGCCGCCTAGGAGCCTCTTAATCTCCTCAGCAAGCCTGTCAAGCTCCTTCTTTATCGAGTTCTCCTGGCTCTTAACAGCCATCAGCCTAGTCTCCAGGTCGTCCTTCCTAGATTCCAGCTCCTTCACAATGTCCTCCTTACTGGTCTTGACAAGCACGCTACCAACGATCTTGAAAAGCTCCGTGTCGTCTCCCAGCTGCTTTATCTTCTCAAGGACGCTCTCAATCTCCGCTATGGTACCCTCCATCACTATCCGCTCCTGGCTCAACGCTGCCAGGGTCTCCCTGAGCTGGAGGTACTTGTTATACTTAGCCTCAACATCTGCAGGGACCTTCTCAACCATAGCCTCCACACACCAGGCCCTATAGGTGCATGGGGGACTATTATAAGGATAGTTCCGACTCAACTAGGCTGGAATAGGCTGCATGGGCTAGGTAGAGGAAGGAGTTTAACAGAGCCCTCAACCCGTTCAGGCTGCCAGACTCTATTGAGATTACCAGGCACCCGTCCTCCATGCTAATACTCACAGACCCCTTCCTCGGGGCTGGCTGCCTCAGCTCGGCCAGCAACGCCCTGTAGACATGCCGTGCGTATTCACCCATGCATAGCCTAGCCCTAGCCCTATACATTCTTGATCATCCTCACGGGCCTGGCCAGCCTTAATGTGGGGCCTACAAGCCTATCCCTGTACCTGAACCTGGCAAGGACCTCCCCACCCCTGCCCTCAAGGGTTATGACCACGTCATCCCTGGCAGGCCTTAGCCTAGCCTTGAGCCCCCTCATGAGGGCCTCAGCCATCTCCATCGCCTCCCCGCTATCATCATATATTATAGCGACGCCCCGCGCCCCCGCGGGGGTTCCTGTACCAGCCTCCCTGGAGAGCTTCACGCCCCTCACCAGTATAGTGACTATGTTTACCAGGCTCCTCCCCCTTGGCTCATAGAACCTTAATATGCTGGGGTTCCCCCTCCTCTCCCCCACTATAAGGACCCTGTCGGCCCCGATACTCCTAGCCTCCAGCGCCAGCTCCTCAAGCGTCATGTGGCCCCGGGTGAGCCTGTAGGAGCCGGGGAATAGTGCTGCTAGGTCCTTGACGAGCGACCTTGTCCGGGGGCTGGGGCGCCTGCTGGTAGTTATAAGTATCCTGTACTCCACTTGCTACTCCCTTACAACATACCCCTTCTTGAAGTATGGCGCCAGCTCCGATCTAGGCGTATACGCCGCGCCGGCCCACTTTGCACCGCACTTCCTACACTCCCATATCCCCACAGAGACCCTACGCACTGTCCCCACGGAGCCGCAGAAGGGGCATTCGTGCTTCTGCTGCTTCCTGAGAAGTATATCCCTTACCCTCTTCCTGACACTTACCCCGTAGCGGGGGCCGTATCTGCCGGCTGGACCTACTATCCTCGTCCTCCCCATGGCGTCTGCACCTGCTCAGCCTTGTCGTGCTAGTGCCTCCTCCAGGGATTTAAAGTATACCTTTGACGCTGATAGGGATATGTTTAGGACCCTCTCCAGCTCCTCCCTCGTGTAGCCGTGTGGCCCTGTCTTTTGCAGGCCCACGATCCTGCCCTGCTCGTCTACTGCTACAACCATCCTGGCATCTGATATGGCCTCCTCGTCTAGGGTTGGGTCTACTATTATGTAGTTCCCGATCTTGGCCGTCGTCACGGTGACCACGGTGTGGTCCACCTTGAGTGGGCCCTGGCTCTTGTCCCTGAGGACCTCTATCTCCCCCGTCTCATACTCCTCATAGTCGGGGAGGCTGGCCGTCTTTAATGCGGCCATTGCTGCCAGCATGCTTGCATCGAAGAGGTTGCCATCATGGTCGAGTATATAAAGGTCTACCCATACTATCCAAACCTTCTCCCCCTCCCTTATGACTAGGGATGAAAGGTCCACCGCCCCTACCTCCCTCAGACTCCGATCCACCACCCTGGCCAGCTCTATGGCGTTCTCGTCGGGAGGTCCTGGCTCGAATGTGGGTGATGCTAGTGGGACGAATTCTGCATGAACCGTCAGCACTCCCTGGTCCGGGGTGTCACGGAATGGTGTACCGACCTCTATCTTAACCCCTGCCATGACCTTCGTGTTCCCCAGGCTCACAAGCGCCGACCCGTTGGCCTTCTCGACGACCCCCGTCTCGATCTCCACCCTCCTGGGCGTGTATAGGTCCCTGTTATCGAGCCTTAGCCCCCTACTGTAGAGGTTTAGGTATGTCTCCCTCTTGATCGAGGGGACAATGGGTATCTTGAATGGTGTAGTACTCATCCCGGTCACACCTCCCCTACACGTGCATACTTCGACCTGAGGACCTCCTTCTCCATCTCAACGATCCTCTCTATAGCGTTTAGAGCCATATCTAGCCCCTTGGCCACCTCCTCCTTGGTCATTACACCGTTTATCTGGAATAGGGTCACCAAGCCTATATCCGGCGCGGCCCCCACAGGCATGTCGGCCTCTGCATAGTTGTCCTCGACCTCGTCTATATCCAGTACCAGTGTGCCGCCTATCTTGCCGACCGCCACCGCGCCGACCAGGGCCCTCAGCGGTATCCCAGCGTCGGCTAGTGCCAGTGATGCTGCCGTGAGCCCCGTCGTCCTGGTCCCGCCATCGGCCTGTAGCACCTCTATGAAGACGTCTATAACGGTCCTCGGGTACAGGTCGCTCAGCACCACGGATTCCAGGGCCTCCCTGATCACCTTCGACAGCTCGACCTCCCTCCTGGAGGGTGCGGGGCTCTTCCTCTCCGACGTGGAGAATGGGGCCATGTGGTATCTCACCCTGAGCACCGCCTTATCGGGGAGAACGATATACTTCTGTATGGGCTCCCGCGGCCCATAGACGGCGGCGAGGACCTTGGTCCCGCCGAACTCTACCAGTGCAGAGCCATCAGCGTTCTCAAGAACATCTACCTCCATCCTGACTTGCCTGAGCTCGTCAGGCCTCCTGCCGTCGTGCCTTAAACCCTCCTCTGTTATGAGGACCTGGCCTCCCTTCTTGCCCATGCTATACACCCCTAACCTTCTTCTCTTCCTCTATAAGCCTTTTAACACGCTCTGTTAAACCTACCGTATGCGGCTCCCTCTCTATCTTCTTGATCGCCATGATCGCTATTGCCTCGCTGTCTGGGTTGGGGCATACAATGTGTATCCTACCATTCACAGCGGCATACAGCTTACACCCAGTCTCCTCAGATATCATGTTGATCATGCTATGCTTCTTCCCAATGATCCTGGGGATCCTGCTGGGGTGCACATCTATAACCCTCCCCTCAACGATCCTGCCCAGGTCCTCGCCCTGGACCGTTAACAGGGGGTTCCTGGTCCTATCGAAGGCCTCCACCCTAGCCTTGATATAGTCCCCTATCCTCAATAGCCTGGACAAGTCATCGGTCAGAGGGTTGAAGGGCCTCCCCAGGAAGTCCTGGGCGGTCAGTATGGCCTGGTATGGACTGTTTATATCTACAAACCAGTTGACGATGCCCTGGGAGACTATGAGGCCTATGACCACATCACCCTTCCTAGGCACATAGGCGCCCTGGAGTGGGATGAAGACGTGCTTCCCATCCCTGACATCCAGGATCCCCACTATAGCCGGAGTCTTCCAGCCCCCGTTATCAACGAGGTACTCCTCAGGACCAGTGGTCTCTGGAGGCAGCCTGTCTCCAGGTACCACGATCCTCCTCTCCTGCCTTGCCAATCCTAGCCCACCGACTTCACTACTACCTGTGCCTGGCCCCTGGCTATATTTTGTATCCTACTAGCCACCTCTACCTGGGCCCCGGCAGGGATTTCGCGCTCCACCAGCAAGCTACCGTCAGGCAGCCAGTCAGCCTTCTTAAGCTCCCCGATCCTGCGCAGCTCGCTATACGCCCTCCCGCTGTACTGCGGCGGTATCTTGGCTTGGATTAGTGCCCGTGCAAGCTTTATCCTCATTGGCCTTGCCAGCTTCCTAACGATCTCCACCGCCTGCGACTCGGCGTCCTTGTATAGGTCTATCCCGACCCTGGCCTCCTCCATTGCGGCCTCTATCCTTGAGGCTGGTATGGGCTTCTTAGTCACCGGGTCTATGGCGTTCTTGGCTATATAATTGATGATCTTCCTCCTCTTTGCTTCAAGCATCTTCCTCCTCTGCTCCTCCGTTAGCTGGATCTCGCCCTCCCTCAGGATCCTATCTGCTATCCTCCTGATATCATCGGTCCCAAACGCCTTCTTGACGGATTCAGGGCTGGCCTTTAACCCCCTACGGCTATCCTTGTAGACTATATCCGTCCAGAGCACGTCTTCCAGGTCCACCTCCTCGCCCTCCCTATACTTGAACGCATACTCGGGCCTAACGAGTATCTCGAACCTCTGCCCCCTAACCTCAAGCCATGCAACTACATAGTCATGCTTCCTAGCCATCCCATGCAACCCCCATAAACAATTATGCTGTAGAGAGGCGTTTTATAGGCGAGCCTCCTAGGCCTCGGCTGAGAGAAGATCCACGTCACCCCTCCATGGTCGGTCTCCTCCTCATAGGCCCCATGGATCCCTTGGATGGTTTTAGTGCTATATTTTAAATCCTCCACGGTCAACTAGTTGAGGCGGAGTGGAGTTAAGATGGCATTGGGCGCGCCTCCAACAGCGTATGACCGGGCCGCGATCATATTCTCGCCCGAGGGTGACCTCTACCAGGTTAGATACGCCTTCGAGGCTGTCAAGAAGGGGTGGACGAGTATAGGTGTCAGGGGTAGGGATGCCGTCGTGCTGGCAGCGGAGAAGAGGAAGATATCGCCCCTCCTAGACATTGTCGGGATCGAGAAGATTTACAAGGTAGACGACCATGTTGGGGTTGTCTTCGCTGGCATGGGGAGCGATGGCAGGGTACTCATAGACTATGCCAGACTCGTAGCTGTCAGGCACAGGCTCCTCTACGGCGAGCCACCCACGGTAGACTACCTGGCCAAGCAGATAGCAGACCTCAAGCAAGTCTACACGCAGCACGGGGGTGTGAGGCCCTTCGGCGTAGCCCTAATCTTCGGAGGGATCAACCCGGATGGGAGGCCGAGGCTTATAAGGACCGATCCGGGAGGCCAGTACTTCAGCTACTATGCGGTAGCCATAGGGATGGGTGACACGTTCGTCAACGAGTTCTTCGAGAAGGAGTATAAGCCTGATGCAGGGCTGGACGAGCTGATAAAGCTCGTGCTTACAGCCATCTTCAAGAGCAGGGTTAGGGGTGGAGAGGAGAAGGCTGAGGACCTTGTCAAGGAGCTGCACATGCTGGTCGAGATCGGGTACATAACAACTGATGAGAGGACCTTCAAGATGCTTACAGCGGACGAGTTGAAGAGGTACGTTGACGAGATCAAGGGCGAGCTGCTGGGATAGCCGGGTTGCCCGACTGGACCACCATACTGCTGAGCGTTATACTCTCCACAGCCTCCGCACTACTCCTCACACTCTACTATACTGAGAGGGTTTGGAGGCGCAGGTTGGGGTTCATACTCTCATCCCTCAGGACCTATAGGGACCTTAGGAGGGTTGTGGCGAGGACCTCCAGGAGGCCTAGGAGGAGGTATATAGTATTCGAGGTCCTCACGTCAGGCAATATAGGCCAGGGTAGCCTGGAGGAGGCGATCAAGGACCAGGTAAGGAGGGTCCTAGGCGCGTCAGGGCTTGTAGGCTCGGGCGTCGACCTTATCCAGTATGACGAGGCCAGGCGTAGGGGGATACTAAGGGTGAGGTCGGATTATAAGTATAGTATTATAGGGATCCTGGGCCTGGTCAGGAACGTTGATGGGGCCCGGGTCCTCATAATCCCGCTTGCAGTTACGGGCTCCATAAAGAGGGCTAGGAGGCTCATGGAGGGCATTGGGAGGTGAGGTCCTCCAGGGCTACCTTGAGGATACAATCTTGATAACGTCTCCCGGCCTGAGCTTGTATGACTCGCCTACCCGTTGGCCGGTTAAGGCGTTTATGGCGTATAGGAATCCTTTCCCCAGGTCTGTGTGTATCCTGTATGCCAGGTCCCTCGGTGTGGATCCTCTGGGCATTAGAACCACGTCGGGGAGGATCCTGCCATCCTTATCAGTATACTTATGAGGGTCGTCAACAGGGTATACGGGGACTAGGCCGAGGACCTCGAACACGGCCTTATCTATCGCCTTCTGGACCCCTGTCCCGCCGATCCTCTCAAGCACGAGCTCCCTTATCTTCTCCAGCACACTCCTAGCCCTCTCGTCCAGCTTGGACCCGTCTAGGACCTGGAAGCCTGGATCGCCTGGGATATACCTTATAGCCCCTGCCTTGGCCAGCCTCCTAAGGTATAGCTCTGCCAACGCGCTTGCAGGGACAACAAGGTCCTCCCCGAACCTCTCCCTAAGCCTCTCGACGTTCTCAAGCGCGCCCGGCACGTCGACCTTGTTTGCAACGATCACTATAGGCTTAGCCCTCCTCCTCAACTCTACTATGAACCTCCTGAGGTCCTCCCTGCTCCACGTAGTCAGCTTCCTATCAGCAAGGCCCGTGGCCTCCAGCGCCTCTGCCACGTGGATCCTCCTTATACTGAGGCCTGATAGCCTCTGTGCAAGGGCTCCTGGCACGTCCACCACGCCCCCCGTGTCTACC
>JALWGG010000175.1 GCA_027013765.1 Acidilobaceae archaeon | reverse complement strand
CCACCACGCAATAGAAGAGCGGAAGGTCGAACATCCTGTGAACAGTTGGAGACAGACGTTGGCGACGCAGGCGAGGGCGTGGTGGGCGCGGGTCACCCAACTACTCTTTGCCGGTAAGATCAATGTGGCAACAGGCACACCAGTCGTTACTACAGCTACGGCAGTGGTCGAGGCCCTCAGGGCCTTAAACGCGAGGAGGATCAGCATCGCAACTCCATATATAGAGGAGGTTAACAGGAGGGAAGAGGAGTTCCTAGAAGCCCACGGATTCAAGGTTGTAGACCTGAAGTATCTAGGGATACTGGATAACATCGAGATCGGGAGAGTGGAGCCAGGTAGAGTATACAGGCTGGCAAGGAGTCTCAAGACTGCTGGAGTAGATGCAATATTCATAAGCTGCACAAACCTGAGGACACTTGAAGTAATAAAACCGCTCGAAGAGGACCTAGGCCTACCAGTAATATCAAGCAACACAGCCACGATGTGGTACACACTCAAGACCCTAGGAATAGACACATCAACAATCCCAGGCAGGATATCCAGGCTATAACCACTCTATGAAGTACAGCCCACATGACATGGCTGCCAAAGGGCAGGTTTAGGCTTAATAGCTGGTATACGCAGGTTGATCTCTTGACATATGATGGGACTAGCATTAAGCGCATCCTAGCTCATTTAATTTATAGTGAAGTATAGAGGTATGGAGTATTAGGAACAATCCTATGTTTCAGTATCGTTCACGAGTACACAGACCTCATCTCCTAACCTTCCCACCAACCCTTCTTCCGCTCTAGCTAGGCTTGAGCTTTTGCAGCGAGTTTCTTGAGCTTCGCTTCTGCCTCCTTGTAGGTTAGCTTACCTTCCTTATAGTCTTCAACGATCTTCCTCGCCTTCTCTCCATCTCTTGCCTCATATGAGAGGAGTACTAGTTTACCTAGCTTCTCCCGCCACTCTTCGAGATCCCTGCCCGTCCACTTGCTGAGGGGTTTACGCTGGAGCATGGACACTTGCCCCCGTGAGTTTCCCAGTTAACATATGCAAGGCCGAAGTTAAATGCGTGCCGCCACATGAACCTATCCCGGGCTAGCAGGTACCTGCAGCCAAGCATTTTGGCAGCCAACATGTGCATTATGTCAGGAATTCTGCTCTCTGTCAGGTTCCACGCCTTTACTATTTCTATGGCTTGTGCCTCTATAGTCTCTACATCGACTATTGCATACCGGGCTCCTAGCCTGTTAAGGTACTTAGCCAATTCATCAAACCTTCTAGAGGGCATCTCGTGTGCATGGACGCTTGAGTATATGCACTGGCACCTAGTACAACAATCCTCGATTATCTGCTGGGCCCCGCGGTGACTAGGTTCCTCCGGGTTCAGGGCACGGATAACAACGCTAGTATTCACATATACACACTGCCTAGCATCCACCCCTTACACCCCATTAGCCGTCCTTAGTACAGCGCCTAGGTTGGTCTACTTAGCTGGTTTCAGCTTACAGCCGCTAGCTTTGCCAGGTCCCCGGAGGGCTTTGCATACTTTATATGGTAAAGTTATATGGTGTAGTGAAGCTTAGTAGTCGAGAAGGCTCCTATTTAGTTCACATCACCTTTGGCTTTCTAGCTTACTATAAGCGGGGCATGCTATAGTATATTGTTGTATGCCTTCTACAGCATAGGCTCAGCATACCCTGAGAGTATACCGCGATACCCGGCTATAGAAACTCTAGTGCAGGGTTTGATACTCAATATGTATTCTAGGCTGTACCTGTTTTAGGGTTAAGAGGGGGTACTCTCGGGAGTAGCTTCTGTTATTGCTTAATTGAGTGGTTGTATGATGGAGCCGCCGGCGGGATTCGAACCCGCGACCACCGGCTTTCCCGGGGGCCTCCGGCTTCGGGTTTGTGCTCCGTCCGAGGCCGGCGCTCTGCCTGCTGCGCTACGGCGGCCTCCTCCGTTTTTGTTTTGGTTTGGTTGTTGGGGTTTATTTTGTTTCTCATTGGGTGAATGCTTTTATTATGCGTTGTAGTGTTGTTATGAAGTCTGTTGGGTCTATGTGTATTATTCCTAGTTGTTGGGCTAGTTTTGTTATTCCTTCGTCGCTTGATACTATTATTCCCTTTATTTCTAGTGCTAGTAGTATGGTGTCTAGGTCTTCTATGCTGTCTACTAGTCCTTTCCTTGTTGCCTCCCTGTATCTGTCCCTGACTTCTCTTATCAGGTTTGATAGGCACTCCTCTTCTCCTCCCTCGCAGTCTCTGGCTGCTCTCCTGGCCGCGTATTCCGCTACCCTGAGGCCCTTGTAGAGTCTCCTCCTTACGTCTGCTATGTATTCTGAGAATATTGCTGCGGGTATTTTGAGGGATAGTTTGTCTGGTGCTTTTACTGTGATCCATGCAGCTAGGTCCTGGATCATGTCTAGTGGCACCTTGTTGCCTATCAGGCTCCTCCTCAGCTCGTTCCACGTGGAGGGGGTCATGTAGAATCTTGCCCCGGCCTTGATCCTTGCATCCCTGATTATAGGGGTTATTATTGATACAACCTCTACCAGGCTAGAGACCCCTAGCCGTTCTCTGAGTCTTACCTCAGTTATTGCTGTGGTGTCGAGCACGAAGGCGTCCAAGGGCATCCACTCTCCCTTCCCATAGCCCCCACGTTTATAGTATTTACCCGTCCACCTAGATACCTTAGGATGGGATGGTGTATAAATGCGTAGGAAGCCGCCGTTCGCCTCGGGCAGGATAGGCGGGGATTATGAGCCGCTATTCCTCTACTGGGAGGCTGCTAGGGGTGCTGGCAGGGAGGACCTCGTCGAGTCGTCCATGCTAGGTGAAGACGATTATAGGCTGGTCAGGGAGCTTGCTGGCAGGGTATCCAGCCTAGGGGAGCTCCTGGATATACTGGTTGAGAGGATGTATGGGAGGATAGACCCGGAGGTGGCACGGGAGGCCTATAGGAGGTATGGCGTCGAGGCCTCTGGGGAGGATGCCAGGCTCCTCCTGGCAAGGCTCCTGGCGGCATGGCTTATAGAGGCTGCAGAATACTGGGGCTATATAAGGCTTAGGAGCTAGCTTATGCTTATCCTCCCTGCAACCGCCATGAGCCTGGCCCTGGATAGGATCCTCTCCATCGAGTCTAGGAGCTGGGGGCTGAGGGCCTTATGGTCGGCGGCCCATATAAGGTATTCCTCTAGGCTGTGT
>JALWGG010000174.1 GCA_027013765.1 Acidilobaceae archaeon | reverse complement strand
CTCCCCAGCTGGGGGCCCCGTCCAGTAGCCCCTTCTCCCCGGCCTCTATCGCCCATGCCACAGTGACTCCCAGGCTAATCGTGTCTAAGCCCAGCTCGTCTGCCAACTCGTTTAGCAATGCAATATCCTTTATGTCGCATATCCCCAGCATAGGGCCCAGGCTGTATACGGTCTCATACTCCGGGCCGTCAACCCTCCTACCCCCAACCTCAACCACCTGGCTGCATACCCTCCAGCACCCCGTGCAGGGGTTCCTTGCAACCCTGAGCCTGGGGGCGAATCTGGACAGCTCCTCGTGCTTGTGCTCCCCGCACCAGTCTAGTGTGCTCCTCCTCCAGTTTAGGTTCGGGAATACTCCGTGTACCTTGTTTGTTAGGTCCAGCATCAGGGGGGTCCCATACTCTATGAGATTCCTGCTTGACTTATGCTTGTGAGTGGCCCTAGTCAGCTCCAGGGCTAGCCTCCTAGCCTCTTGAGGGCTACTAGGCTCCGGGTCCTTGCAGCCCTTCACGAGGATTGCCTTCAACCTCTTGGACCCCATCACTGCCCCCATCCCCGTCCTGCCAGCCTGCCTGCCGTTAGCATCTATTGTTGCCATGGCTGACAGGTTCTCCCCCGCTGGGCCTATGATGGCGTCTGCATAGCCCTCATACTCTCTTGAGAGTATTAGCCTGGCCCCGCCTACCCTCTTCCCCCACACCCCAGATGCGCTCCTCACACTCACCCCATCGCAGTCTATCACCAGTATAGATGGCTCATCCATCCCGCCGGTGACGACTAGCCCGTCATATCCTAGCCTCCTCAATTCAAGCCCCAGCCTAGCCCCGACGCTACTCCTCCCCATGAACCCTGTCTTCGGGCTCCTCGCCGCTATGATCGTCTTTGAGGCTGTGGTTAGCTTGGAGCCTAGGAGGAGGCCTGGAGCTATTATTAGTGGGTTAGACACGGATAACGGGTCTGGCTGGTCTTCGACTAGGTGCATGTAGAGGTACATTGCTAGGCCCCTGCCACCGCCGAGCTTCATGAATACTTCCTCCGGGACGTTGAGGGTTGTAGCCTCTACGCTATCCCCTGATAAGTGTAGGATTAGTATCCTCCCGTTAACCCACGCCAATACCATGCACCATACTGCTAGTAGTGTCGTGGGACTGTTTAATCTTGAGCCCCCTCCCCACACTTGCCCAGGTCTACTTTGAGGGGCGTCTCCTGGTCTACTAGGTGTAGGTCTAGTTGTGGGTAGGGGATCTTGATCCCTGCCTTGTCCAGCGCCTCTTTTACCCGGGTCTGGAGGTCGACTTTTGTGGCGAACCAGGCCTGTGGCGGGGCCCAGCATCTAACCTTCAATATTATGCCCGAGTCCCCGTAGCTATCTACAAAGGCTTCTGGCCCCGGGTTTACTAGGCATAGTGGGTGATTTGCCATGAATTCCTTGAGGACCTCCACGGCCTTGCCTATGTCTGTGTCATAGTGAACTGATATGGTGAACTCGACCCTCCTAGCCTTCATCCTAACGTAGTTTGTTATCACGTTGTTGAAGACCGTGTTGTTTGGTATTCTCACCACGGGGCCGTCCCAGCTCCTTATCCTAGTAGAGAATACATTGATCCCTACAACTACCCCGGAGACCCCGCTAACGGATACCGGGTCCCCGATCCTTAGTGGCTGCTCTATTAGGAGCATCACCCCGCTGACTAGGTTGCCTAGTGTGTTCTGGGCTGCAAGGCCTATTACTATGCCCGCGAACCCCCCGGCTACTAGGAGTGCCGACAGGTTAACCCCCAGCGGGTATAGCGCTGCGACCCCCGCTAGGAATAGTAGGGAGTAGAATACCAGTAGTTCTATTGGCCTGTATACGTGGGGCGGGATCCTGGGTTTCAGGCTCCTCCTCATAGTATTCCTTATAAAGTATGCCAGTAGGAGCCCGGCGACGAATATTATTATTGATGTCGCTATGGTCTCCACCCTACTCTTTAGCCCTGAGAGGATCTTATCCAGGGCTCCCCCATCCATGACGCGTCACCTACTGGGTTGCCAGGCTCCTCCTCTGGACCTGGACTGTCATGACGAACGGCTGGGTCTGCTGGAGGAGTGCTATAGGGACTTTCCTATGGGTTACAGTCCTTACTATCTCCCTCAGTCCCCGCCTCGGGGGTTCTCCAGTAGTCTTTACCGTCACCACGCCCTCGCTGACCTCCACGCGCAGGTTTGGATAGTAGATTAGCCCGTCGTCGTCAACGTAGAATTTCGATTGGGAGGCGTTGAATCCTACCCCGGGCAGCACTATATCACCCCCATATACTATGAATCTGACGACAGCCGTGCCGGTGGGGTCTGGGAGTTCGTCCTGGGTGTATCCCACCTCACTCCTATAGTACCTGGCCAGGATCCCGTCTACAACGTCCCCTACAAGTGTGAACTTGACCTTGACGGGGCTCAGCCTGGCTATCGCTATATTGCTTGTATAGACCTCGACCTCATAGGGTGCCAGCGCCCAGTAGTCCTCCCCCTCATTAATGTACACGCTCTTCTCGAACTCAACGTATATGTAGGGGGTGGCCGCTAGGACCCTGTGTATGGATGGTATGGGGGCCGCGTATACGGGGGAGCCTGGAGGGACCCTGGCCTCCGTGCACCCGTAGCTGTCACACGCCTTTACATCACCATTACTACTCCTCTCGATCCTGGCCTCCCCAACCTCGATCCATGAACCCGGCTCCAGCCTCCACGGCACGTTCAAGAGCAGCTCGTTGTCGCTTGCCTGTACCGGCAAGTCTATACCCGTAAAGAAGGGTGTTTGGGTGTGGTATTAAAAGGTGGGGGTGGCCCCTCCTAGTATGGGATTAGGGCTAGGCATATCGCTATGACTGGCGCTATCAGTATCATAAGGGCTATTGTGTAGCCGAAGACGTCTCTGGCCCTTGTGGATGTTATGTGTAGGAGTGGTATCGCCCAGAACGGCTGTAGCAGGTTGGTCCATGCATCACCGACGGCGTATGAGATTATGGTCTTACCCACCGGGACTCCCAGCTGGTGGCCGGCCCTTACAAGGATCTCTCCTATCGTCGCCCACTCCCCGCCGCCGCTCGGTATGAATAGGTTTATGAAGCCTGCTATCAGCCATGACATTATAGGCCATGTCCCGGGGGTGGCTATGCTGGCTAGCTTATCCGCTATTATCTCTGCAGCGCTTAGCCCTGTAGGCTCGAAGGTTGTATTGAATAGGCCGAATATCCCGGCGTAGAAGTGGAACTGTAGTATGACTCCGGCGGCCCCCTTGACGCTGTCATAGAAGGCTCTCGCATATCTTATCGGGTTGGCGTATAGTAGTAGGCCTATCATTAGGAATATGAAGTTCATCACGTTCAGGTTTAGCGCCCTAGAGAGGCCTTTACCCGAGATCTCATAGTAGAGGGCTATTAGGCCGAAGAGTACTGTGATCAGGGCTAGGGTCCTTGAGTTCTCCAGCTTCTCTGCAAGGGTCTTCGGCTCTACCCTCTCCTCCCCTGCTACCTCCTCCTTAAGCGCGTCGGGGTCATAATCCGTTATGGATTTGAGGTCTCCCTCCCTAGGGGATATAGCCCATAGTATGATTACCGCTGCTATCGTTATTATTATGAAGTTTATTATCGTGTATGGGTGGAATATGGTCTCGCTAAGGGGCACAGTCTCTCTGCCATAGAGCTCCTTCATGGTCTTTGCCAGGAAGTTTCCGGGCGTATTCATTAGGAGCGCGGCGCTCGATGTTAGCCCCCAGTGCCAGGTTAATCCCAGCCCGGCATACGCTGCTGCAACCACTGCGGGGTAGTGGATCTTTCTCCCCCGGAGGGCTGCCTGCTTCCCTATCTCTCTTGCAAGCACTGCACCCCCTATGAGGCTTAGCCCCCAGCTTATCCAGGATAGGATTATCGATACTAGGGCTGCCAGTGCTGCTGCCGACTTGGTGTCCTTAGGCCAGGCGGCTAGCCTTGATAGCCCCCTATAGACTACTGGGTGGTGCGCTATCACGTATCCCGTCACTAGTATTAGGACCATCTGCATGCTGAATGTGAGTAGCTTCCAGAAGCCCCCGAACCAGGAGTCATAGATGACGAATTTTATGGTGCCCCCCCAGCCTACATACTTGTAGGGCTTCAGTACTAGGACCGATATTATGGCCCCTATTATTGTTAGGATTATGGCGAATATGAAGGGGTCGGGCATCCAGGACCTTACCCAGGCCTCCAGCCTTCTCCCCAGAGACTCTAGGCTGCCGCCCTTACTCTCCCCCATCCTGCCCACCCTGGGCCCACTAGATTATGTTTTAAGCAGTACAATTAAATGGATATAAATCTAACCATTACTATGTATATATTAGGATCCGTCCCGGACCCCCCGGGCGGCCTCCAGCTATTTTATATGCAAATAGTATTCCCGATAGACCCGGTGGATGAGTGTGTACAAGACTACACGGGAGGTAAGGGGGCTGAGCCCCGGAGACCCTGCCAGGGTCAGGGGGTGGGTGTATAGGCATAGGGACCTTGGTAAGAGGGTGTTCATAGTCCTCAGGGACTCCGAGGGTATACTACAACTGGTAGCCTCCGAGGATTCAGGTAGCGAGGTCCTGGAGGAGGCTAGGAGAGCATCCATAGAGTCTAGTATAGAGGCTGAGGGTATCGTCGCTAGGGATCCCAGGGCTCCTGGAGGGGTTGAGCTGAGGCTTAAGAGCCTACGTGTGGTAGGAAGGGCCGAGGATTTCCCGATTAAGGGTGGCGAGAGCATAGACTACCTGCTAGACGTTAGGCACCTATGGCTTAGGAGTAGGAGACTCACTGCCGTCATGAGGATCAGGGATACTCTCTTCAACGCGTATAGGGACTTCTTCCGGGGCAGGGGCTTCTGGGAGGTCTCTCCCCCCATGCTGACACAGGCGGCTGTGGAGGGTGGGGCCACGCTATTCAAGGTCGACTTCTTCGGCAAGCCAGCATACCTAACACAGAGCGCCCAGCTCTACCTTGAGGTCCTCATTTTCAGCCTTGAGAGGGTGTGGACCCTTGCACCCAGCTTCAGGGCGGAGAGGAGTAGGACTAGGAGGCACCTATATGAGTATTGGCATCTTGAGGCTGAGGAGGCCTGGGCTGGGATGGAGGATGAGATGAGGCTTGTGGAGGACCTTGTAGCCTACACGGTTAAGAGGGTCCTCGACGAGAGGCTTGAGGAGCTTGAGTTGTTGAAGAGGGATCCTGAGAGGCTTGAACCCTCCACCAAGACGCCCTACCCCCGGGTCAGGTATTCCGAGGCTATCGAGTTGTTGAGGAGGAAGGGTGTTGATATAAGGTATGGGGAGGACCTCGGAGCCGATGAGGAGAGGATCCTTACAGAGTATTATGAGACTCCGTTCTTTGTAACCCACTTCCCGCTTGAGCTTAAGAGCTTCTATATGAAGCCAGACCCCGGCAACCCGGGGGAGGCCCTGGCATTCGACCTCCTGGCTCCTGAGGGTGTGGGGGAGATCGTGGGGGGCAGCCAGAGGGAGGATGACTATGAGAGGCTGCTCAACGCTATAAGGAGTAGGGGGCTCGACCCCAGGGATTATGAATGGTACCTAGACCTGAGGAGGTATGGAAGTGTGCCCCACAGCGGGTTCGGGCTCGGGGTTGAGAGGCAGTTAATGTGGATCGCCGGGCTCGACCATATAAGGGATGCAATCCCCTTCCCCAGGTTCAGGGACAGGATATACCCGTAGCCGATACCTTTTTATACCGTAACGGTCCATCATGGGCTAGCCGGGTGCATGAGGTGGACTGGCGGGACTCGAAATAGCCCCTAGACTCCTAGACCCTAGAGAGTGCATCTCATGCTTCCTCCACGCCAGGGAGCCCCTGAATGATGGGGATAAGTATAGGATCCTGTCAAGTGTTCCCAGCAGGACCGAGCTGTTCGTCGAGTCATACAAGCTCATGGGGGAGGACCTTGAACATGTTAAGGAGGAGCTTAACTCACACGCCCTAACAATACTCCCCCGCGTTGCCGGCAGGTCCATGGATGATAGGAGGTGGCTTGCCCTTGTAGCCGCGGCTAACTCTATAGACTATAGGATGCCGTGGATAGGAGACACCCCCAGGCTTGAGCTCGACACACAAAGGACCCTTGTAGACCCTGCAGCCGTCGAGCATGCAAGGAGGGCGGGTAGCATCGTTATACTCCTCGACAATGCCGGGGAGGCTGTGTTCGACTTGGCATATGGACTAGTGAAGGCGTCTCAGGGGGTTGATGTAACGCTGGTAGCCAAGGAGAGGCCCTATGAGACTGACGTGACCTATAGGGAGGTCCTCAGGCTCCTCCCAGAGGTTGCAGAGGTCCTAGGAGTGGACCCGGGAGCCGTGAGGGTTGCCAGCACGGGGACCGAGTACCCGGCGCCGCTCAAGTGGAGGGTAGACGAGGCGGTGGTGAAGCCTATACTATCAGCAGACCTGGTGGTGTCCAAGGGGATCGCGAACCTGGAGGCTTTGATGGAGACGTGCTGGATCCCCAGGGATAGGACGGTTGTTGCCCTACGCGCCAAGTGTCCCCCAATAGCACGTGCTCTAGGCACAGTGCTGGGTAGGGCCGTGGCTAGGCTTGGGTATGAGTGCAGGTGACCATGTATGGGGGAGGTCCTCGTCACGGATAAGGTATCCCAGGTCCTCCTAGACGAGCTCGCCCGTCATGGGGTAGCTTACACCTACAAGCCTGGCATAGGCAGGGAGGAGCTGCTGGAATATGCGCCGCTGTACAGGGTGATCGTTGTAAGGAGTAGGACCAGGATAGATGGGGAGGTCCTCGAACGCGGTTCAAGGGGGAGGCTGGAGGCCATAGTCAGGGCTGGGATAGGCCTGGACAATATAGACCTTGACGCGGCTAGGAGGCTGGGGATACGGGTATTCAACACGCCCAACGCCCCCGTAGAGAGTGTTGCAGAGCTCACCATAGGCCTTATGATAGCGGCTGCGCGCAGGGTTGTAGAGTTGAACATGTATGCTAGGCATGGTAAGTGGGTTAAGGGTACTGGGGTAGAGCTTGCTGGTAAGAGGCTCCTCATAGCAGGGCTGGGGAGGATCGGTGGTAGGGTTGCGGAGCTTGCAAGGGCATTCAACATGAAGGTTTACGGCTATGACTATCCAGAGGTCCTCAAGGCAAAGGCCGGGCTTGCAACGCCAGTCGAGGACCTCTGCAGCGGGCTCTCAATAGCTGACTTCATATCAATCCACCTACCACTGACAAGGGAGACCCGGGGGCTATTCAATAGGGAGGTCCTCAAATGCGTTAAGCATGGCGCGATACTTGTAAACACCTCCCGGGGCCACATTATAGACCCGGAGGCCCTCCTGGAGGCGTTGAGGGAGGGGAGGATAGCTGCTGCAGCCCTAGACGTGCTCGTAGAGGAGCCCCCCAGGGGAGGGGCCGAGGCGGAGTTGCTCAACCATCCAAGGGTCATAGTAACCCCCCATATAGGTAGCCAGACCGTGGAGGCGCAGGATAGGATCGCCCTAGACGCTGCCAGGATCATTATAAAGCTCCTGAGGGGCGGTGTCGAGCCTTGATCCTATTCACCCCGGGCCCGGTAATGGTTAGGGATGAGGTCCTCGCAGAATCTTCAAGGCAGGTTATAAGCCATAGGGGGCCCGGCTTCAGGAAGCTCCTGGCCAGCGTGGAGGAGCTAATCAATATAGTTGCCGGTAATAGTGATGGCTTGGCAGCAGTCATGCCCGGCAGCGGGACCACTGCCGTGGACTCCATGCTATGGAGCCTCGTGGAGCCCGGCTCAAGAGTGCTAGCACTATCCTGGGGCGACTTCGGGGATAGGATGGTGGAGAGCCTTAGGAGGAGGGGTGCCAGGGTTACCAGGGTGGAGGCTGCCTGGGGCGAGGCTGTCCCTCCAGGCGATGTGGAGGACCTCATAAAGGGTCATGACTACGTAGCCGTGGTCCATAATGAGACCAGCACCGGGGTAGCGTATAGGTGGCTTAGGAGGCTTGCAGAGGCCGCGTCGAGCGCGGGGGCCAGGCTGCTTGTAGACAGCGTCTCAGGCCTCGGGGGAGAGGAGGTTAGGATGGACTGGGGGATATACGCGATGGCCACCTGCAGCCATAAAGCCCTGGCAGCGCCCCCAGGCGTCGGGGTAGTCCTGCTGAGTGGTGAAGCTGTTAAACGCTTAAGGGGTAGGCCTCCGAGCATGGTGCCTCCATTCATGGACCTGAGCTCCTATGTAAGGTTCCTGGTGGAGAGGGGTGAAACCCCCTACACGCCGCCAGTCAACGCGTTATACTCGCTGAAGAGGGCCCTGGAGTATATAGTGGATATGGGTGTGGACAGGTACATTGAGATGCATAGGGTTAAGGCTGAGGTCCTCTACAACACCGGCCTAGAACCCTTCCCCCGGGATGCAGGATACAGGAGCAACACCGTTGTAGCCCTGAGGGCCGGTAACGCGCCTAGGGTTAAGAGGGTTCTTGAGGAGTATGGCTACGTGGTGGCGCTCGGCATGAAGGCAACCAGGAATAGCGTGGTTAGGATAGGGACCATGGGAGCAACAACATTGGAGCAGGTGTCGAGGCTTGCAGGGCTACTCAGGGAGCTAGGCCAGGGATCCTAGCTCCTGGATCGTGTATGCATATATAGCCACCAGCTTCCTCAGCTCATCCAACTCTATATACTCGTCGGGCGCATGGGCCAGCTCCCCGCGCGGCCCGTAGGATATCGACTTCACACCCCTCACAGTATAATACCTCATATCCAGGCCGCCGGGGCACACCACCGGCTCCCCTATACCCACTCCAGCCTTGGAGGCACCCCTTCTAAGGGCCTCATACAGCTCCCCGGGGTCGTTTATCGCTGGTGGCATCGTGTGCTCAACCTCGACGCTATAGTCCCCCTGGGGTAGCCCCGCCGAGACCGCGGCCCACCTGACGATCCCCTTCAACTCCTCCAGGGCCTCCTCCACACTCTCCTCTGGTATGAGTCTCCGGTCGATCGTGAAGTAGAACTCCCCGGGGATCTGGTTCGTCTTCCCCCCTCCAGGGACCGCTGCAACCCCCCCAATGGCCGCCGTCGGGTATGCCGCGTCCTCCGGCTTCACCCTATACCTGGTCCTCCTACCCGGGAACCTGGCTGTTATAGCCTCCTGGATTCCTAGTGCTAGGCGTGCTGCCTTCAGGAAGGCGTTACTGCCTAGCCAGGGCATGCTTGCATGGGCATTCAACCCCCTAACCCGGACCTTGACCCACACTGCCCCCTTATGGCCGTGCCATGGATGGTCTAGGCCGCTGGGCTCGGGTAGTATCAGGTAGTCTGGCGGCTCGATCACCTCCAGCAGGTACCCGGTCCCGCATTCTCCCCCGATCTCCTCGTCGGGGACGAATGCGGCTTCAAGGGCAACACCCGGCTCGGCTCCAGCGTCTTTCAGGGCCTTGAAGGCTCCTAGAGTCGCGGCTATGCCGCCCTTCATATCTATAGCCCCCCTGCCATAGAGCCTTCCATCCTTTATGACTGGGTTGAATGGGTCTGTGACGCTCCACCCCTGTCCTCCCGGGACTACGTCATAGTGGCCGTTGAAGTGGAGCCTCCTACCCTCCCCCCTCCTGCCTAGGACTATATACCTGGGGTTTGCCCCGGCATTCTTACACTTCGCCTCCTGGTACTCCCTGGGGACTCTGAGGACCTCCACGCTGAACCCTAGCCCCTCAAGCTCTCTGGCAAGCAGCTCCGCCGCCTCCCCATAATGATCCCCCTGGGGGGATACTGTTGGGATCCTTATCAGCTCCCTGAGGACCTCTACAGAGTACTCGAACGCCCCCTCCAGGGCCTCCCTAGACAGCTCCATGACCCCACCCACGCTAGGTATTAGGCTATACAAGTTAATCTATCAATACCATAATCATGCACAACACAACTATAGGGTCTGAAGGGGGTTTCATGACAATCAAACATAGTATCTATAAATATTAGATATTAAATAATTTTAGATAATAAGGATTATGTTGGCTAGGCTGGGCTAGGCCCACTCTCACCACGCTTCCGCAGCTCCTCCTCCCTGAGAACCCTCCTCAGGATCTTTCCGACAGCGGTCTTCGGGAGGTCCTCCCTGAACTCTACTATCCTGGGTACCTTGTAGGGTGCTAA
>JALWGG010000173.1 GCA_027013765.1 Acidilobaceae archaeon | reverse complement strand
AGCCTATACATACCTAGACCCTCTGCCAACGAACTGTGTCGCCACTCCAGTATGTCCTGGAGCTACTGGGAGAGGGTATCCCCGCTATACAAATGTTAGGGGGCCGGAGTATGGCTTCTATAACCTGGCAGTATTCATGGGTGGGTGCCCGCTAGACTGTGCTTTCTGCCAGAACTGGGAGCACAAGGCTATGGTGTCTCCCCAGGCAGCTCAGGGCCTAGCAATGGCAGGATACCATGCACTCACTCCACTAGTGTCGATGGATGTTGAGGAGCTGGTGGACAAGGCTATGGATGATAAGGTCAGGTGCATATGCTACTTCGGGGGAGATCCAACACCACAAACACCCCAACTCATAAGAGCGTCTAGGAGGATACTACAGCAGTCCCAGGGCATCAAAAGGATATGCTGGGAGACTGATGGCCTAGTAAACCCAGCCCTTATGAAGGAGATGGCCCGTGCAAGCTTAGAGTCGGGAGGCATAGTAAAGATCGACTGGAAAGCCTGGACACCAGAAATATATGAGGCCCTAACAGGCGTGGACGGCTACAAGGCTCATGAAAGGCTGAGGGAGAATACAAGGATTGTGGCTGAAATGGCTGGCAAGAGGCGGGAGCCACCGCTCCTGGTAGTAAGCATACTACTGGTTCCAGGCTACGTAGGCCCCGGAGAGGTATACAAGGTCTCAAGATATATCGCAAGCCTCAACCGGGAAACACCACTAGTACTACTAGCATTCCATCCACAATACCTAATGCAAGACCTACCACCAACAAGCATAGACCACATGAAGAAGGCTATAGAACAGGCTGAACGAGCAGGCATAAAAGAAGTCTATATAGGGAACGAGTGGCTACTCAAAGATACATACAAGGTAGAAGACTGGTGGGACCCAGGCTAACCATACCAGCCAGCCATCCAAACCATAACATACCCTTCACTTAGCTCACTGCACTATGGGGTTGTAGTTGTGGTGTTCTATAGGGTTAAGCTGGTTAAGGGTCGTTGCTATCTGGTTAGGGAGTGGTGGGACCTTGTGTTGGGTAAGAAGATCACTATACCTATAGGTCCGTGTGACCTGATAGAGCAGGTTATGAACGAGTGGAAGGCTTCAAAGAATAGTAAGAGGGGTACTAGGAGTGGTGTTTCTAGTGGGTGGCGCCGCGGCCGGGATTTGAACCCGGGTCACGGGCTTGACAGGCCCGCATACTAGGCCAGGCTATACTACCGCGGCTCCCGTTGGTGTTTATCCCTTTATTGGGGTTATAAATGCTTCTCCTGTGTTGGTGTTTTATGGGGTTACTCTTTCTGGGTCTCTTGGTAGTAGTCTTGCTTCTCTTATGTTTTCTAGTCCTAGGATCTGCATTACTATCCTCTCTAGGCCCATTCCTGCTCCTCCGTGGGGTGGGGCTCCGTGCTTGAAGAAGTCTAGGTAGAATTTGAATGATTCTGGGTTTAGCCCTTTGTCCTCTAGGTTTTCTAGTAGCTTGCTGTACCTATGCTCTCTTTGTCCCCCGGTGACTACTTCTAGCCCCTTGTATAGTAGGTCGAAGCCGTAGGTCCATTCCGGCTCCTCCTCGATCCTCATCGTGTAGAAGGGCCTTACCTTCCATGGGTATTCTGTTATGAAGATTAGGTCTGAGTCGTGGACCCTCCTCGCATAGTCTCCTAGTAGCCTTTCTCCCTCGCTGTCGAGGTCCTCGCCGTAGGGTATCTTTTTGCCGTATTCCTCCTCCAGTATCTTGTATGCATCCCTTATGCTTATCCTGGGCACCTCCCTGGGTAGCCTGACCTCGACGTTGAACTCCTCTACTATAGGCTTTATGGTCTCGTCCCTTGTGAGGCTGGTTAGCAGGTTCCTGAAGAAGCCCTCCACGTAGTCCATGACGTCGTTGTAGTCCTCTATGAATCCGAGTTCTATGTCGAGGCTGTGGTACTCTGTTAGGTGTCTGGTTGTATGGTGGGGCTCGGCCCTGAAGACGGGGCCAACCTCGAACACCCTCTCCAGGCCTCCAATGACTGCGAACTGCTTGTAGAACTGGGGGCTCTGGGCGAGGAAGGCCTCCCTGCCGAAGTAGATTACTGGGAAGACCTCTGCACCGCTCTCAGTCCCCGCGGCCACGATCTTTGGTGTAAATATCTCGACGAAGCCCTCCCCACTATAGTACTCCCTAAACTTGCCTGCAACCCAAGCCTCCAGGAGGAATATCTTGGTAACCCTAGGATTCCTCAGGTCGAGCCACCTATAGTTCAGCCTAGTGGCTAGTATACTCTTCAGGCTGTCATCAGGCTCCAGGGGGAGAGGCTCCACCGGCGTGGAGAGGACCTCTACGCTATCAACCTTAACCTCGACACCCTCCCTAGCCCTACCCCTGACTAGGAGCCCCTCAATACAGACCACGCTCTCAAGCTTGAGCCTCCCAGCCTCCTCAACAGCCTCTCCAGGGGACTCCCCAGCCTTAACAACGCCCTGGATGAACCCGGTCCTGTCCCTCAACACGATAAACTTGATCCTACCAACATCCCTAATGTTATGGACCCAGCCGCACACCCTAACCCTAGACCCTATCAGGTCATCCCTACCCAGCAGCTCGCCTATGAAGGCCTCCTTCAACACTACCAGACACCACTCCAGCACAGAACCTGTACACTAAGGGTATATTTATCGTGAATGGATCCATAGGCCGCTAGACGGATAAGCAATGTGTCTCAGCGATCCAGTGCAAGCCTCCTGAGTAGGGACACGGCCTCCCTATACGTGATCACTCCTCCATCTAGCAGGCTTAGCACCATGGAGGCCTTCCGCCCCCTACCCCTCCTCTCAGCCCCGTCCGCAAGCCTCATCAGGGTGACTAGCCTCCTCCTCATCTCCACAACTCTAGGATCAGGCACCAACAACACCAAGCCCACTAGGCGTGGCAAAGCCTGTATATGCTTATATGCTATCTGTAGAGACCTGGATCATCTACTCGTCCACAACCCGCTTTATACGTTTTAGACCCTCTATAACTCATCACCCCATCCAGCCACGCCTCATATTGAACACATGCTCTGCTTCCAGCACACCCCCTCCGCCTCGTGAAGCCAACTAAAATGCATGAAACCCCCATTCATGTTGGACTCCTACGCCTTGAAATAGTTATTATTGCAGTGAAACAATATTAATTAGCCGTTCACCTGAACCGTGCCTCCATGTAATGGGTTGCGG
>JALWGG010000172.1 GCA_027013765.1 Acidilobaceae archaeon | reverse complement strand
TTGTTGTTGGCTAATACATAGTAGAAGTAGTCTTCCGGTATTGCAAGCTGGGTATCGTGAACCCTCTCCAAGTCGCTTCCATACTCTATACCCTCAATCCACCCCCTGGAGTACCTGTCGCCGGTCTTGCTCCTGGATAATGCAACCTTTATCCCCTCGACTTTCTCAAGGATCCTCTCGACATCCGTCTCCCTGGCTAGCTTGATTATCTCCTCGACGCTGGAGTCGAATTCTAGTATAGAGGTCTTACCTACCCCCACGCGTGTTATCATTTGTTTTATGCTTTTTGCCGTCTTGCTATCCCTCTCTGCGGCTTCCATGGCCTTCTCTACAGCCTCCCTTATCTTATCCTCATCCCCCTGCCCGCTCTCGCTCTCCAGGCTAGTCCCACTACTCCTCCCGCTCCTACCCCTCCTCTGGCTCCTCCTATCCCTGGGTAGGGCCTTATACAGCTTCTCGACGAAGCTTGCCGAGGCCACGGTGCTAACTAGGGGGTCTGTAACGGTGTAGGGCTTAACCCTCCACAAGTTTATGTTTGAGAGTAGGCTTGTCACTACTGCTAGCCTGAGGGAGTCTCTGGGGTCACCTGTCTGTAGCTCCTCGATAGCGTCCTCCGCTATTGTTGGAACCGGTAGATAGAATGAGTAGTATATATCTACAACGAGTTCTGGGGGTATAACCTCCTCCAGCCCCCGAGCGCCGCTCAGCTTTGACGCTAGTGAGAGGATCTTCTGGGCCCTGTAGGCCTTTATCTCATCGATCTCCCCTACTCCAGCTATTATACAGTGTACCATGGCTATGCATCTCCTACATGTTTAGTTTAGCCATTATGTCCTGTATTATGTCGTCGATCATCTCTATAACCTCCTCTGCGGCCTTCATGACCTCCTGGTCCTCGAAGTCCTTTACCAGGCTTGTGACCCTGTTCCTGGCGGTCTTCAGGCTCCTGTAGTAGTCTATTAGTTTGGGGTCGAAGGACTGGAGCTTCAGCACGGTCCTCCTTGCAGCCTCGATGTTCGCCTTTATCTCCTCAAGCTCCCTGAGCACCCTGTCCTTGGTCCTCAGCTCCTCCATGAGTATGATTGAGACCTTGTCGAAGTCCTCTATATCCTTAGGTACCGTATACTTCAGGACTATGAGGTCGTTCTCGTTTGCTGTAGCCCTGCCGTTGAGTACCGCATGCGCTGCTATGGCCTTCAGTATCTTGCCCTTCCTCCTATCCGTCAGGTGGAGCCCCTTCTCCTGGAGTGCTAGGAATAGTTTGATGAGGGGCGCCTTCACCCTGCTAAGGTCTACGCTTAACACGGTCTTCACTATCCCCTTGAGGTCCTCAATACTCATTACACGCTCCGCTGGCGGTGCCTCACCCTTCTCTATAGCCCATGTAGCGTCCAGGAGCTTATCCCAATACTCGACTTCTAGGGGTTTAACGTGGTGCCTGTAGAGGAATCTATCATACAGCGCTTCCAGCTCTACCTCTTCAGGGGTCTTGTTTGAGGCCCCTATCAGGCTCCATAGGGGTACACGGATCTCCATGTAGCCGTCATACAGTACCCTCTCCTGCATTATGCTTAGGAGCGAGTTGAGGACTGCACTGTTAGCGTTAAAGATCTCGTCGAGAAACGCTATATCCGCCTCTGGGAGCTTCCCCCTTGTAACCCTCCTATAGTAACCCTCCCTCAACCCCTTAACGTCTAGGGGCCCGAATAGCTCGCCGGGCTCGGTATACTTGGTTAGCAGGTACTTGAAGAATCTGGCATTTAAAAGTTCGGATGCCCTCCTGACCAGCGCGCTCTTAGCAGTCCCAGGCTCACCTATGAGTATGGCGTGCTCGCCGCTCATGAGGGATAGCGTTATTACAACCGCCTCCTCGTGCCTCCCTATGAATGGTGCCTCCAGCTCCCTCAGGAATGTGTTGGCCAGCTTAGACGCGGTAACTATATCCATTAATCCTACACCCTTTAATCTATCACATCCCCCACCCTACACGTAAATCATCGAAGGGACTTATAGGTTAGCAGGTATAGTCACGCTATTTTAATATATAAGGTGTGGGGCTCGGCATATCTGTGCCTATACACGTTTTTTATTAAGGAGCGTATGCTATCTTTACATTTAAATGTTAACTGTATAGGATCCCAATAGAAACTTATATTAATTCTTTTAAATTGTTAGGCATATTTGAGACGTGTGAACTGGTGGGGTTGTAATGCCATCAAGCGTGGAGCCCCTTAAGGAGGGCATACGTGAGGAGAATAATACACTCTACGTGGTTGGGGCCAGGCACATAGCAAAGGTTGCGAACGCGTTGGCGAACGATACAAGGGCTAAGATACTTGAGATGCTGTCTGACGGTCCTAAGGACCTTGACGATATAGCTGAGGAGATGAATCAGAGTAAGGCTAACATTAGTAGCCAGATAAGGAGGCTTGAGGCGGTAAATATAGTGAAGTCGGCGTATAGGCCGGGGCAGAGGGGTATAAAGAAGGTTGTCGAGTTGAATGTCGACAAGATCGTCATGATCCTGAAGCCGGAGAAATAGGTGCGTCCTGGATTAACGGCAGAGGAGTATGCAGGCTATACGGCTTAACCGGTGGCTCTGGATTGCCGATACGCTTGGAGGGCGCGTTTAAGGTAGAGGGGCCAGCCCACGTTAAAGTCCTTGAAGGAGAGGTCTATGTAGTTGGAGGGCTGCTAGGTGAAGGAAGGGAGCTTGTAGTCCCGGTCGGGAGAACCTACCCAGGCTACACTAGTAATGCAGTAGTTGAAGTCAGCCCCGACACCGGGAGGATATCAGAGTATAGCGATGATGAGTATTGGAGCCTAGACTCCCTCTCCAAACAGATAGCCTCCTCCAGGAACCCCATCATCGTGGGGCCCACGGATTCCGGCAAAAGCACCCTGGCCGCGTGGACGTATAATAATGCTGTGAGGAGTGGCAGGGGGATGGCTATTGCCACAACAGATATAGGGCAGAACGAGTTGTACTGCCCAGGATTCATCGCTGTTGCAAGGCCCAGCAGCGGGATAGCCCTTCCAGGGGGAGGATACCAGGTCTCCTCTTCATGCTTCGTCGGCTCCTTCACCCCCTCAGGCCATGAACACCAGTACCTCATGTGCGCCTCCAGCATAGCGTCGACGGGCGAGGTGGTGGTTGATACGGATGGATGGATAACCCCGTGGAGGGGCTTAGGCCTGAAGGCCGCTCTAGCCCAGGTACTAGGGTCGGG
>JALWGG010000171.1 GCA_027013765.1 Acidilobaceae archaeon | reverse complement strand
CTCCTTACACTCTCAAGCCTCTGAGGGTCCTCCCTGCTGGGCTCCCCCAGCCCGACATATATGACCTCCCTCCCATCACGGTAAACCTTGTATACTTCGCCGGTGTCGGCCTTGAAGCCTCCAGCCTCTATTGCACTCCTCAAGGGGCCGCCTAGGGCCTCGTCTAGCTGCCCTGCAAACCCCTCTAGTACTGGCTGGCCGTCTCCGCCCCTCCATACTGGTACTACTAGTGTCTTATACCCGGACTCTAGGGGGTCCCGGCTTACCTGGACATATTTTGGGGGTTTCGTGAACAGGACCATGTCGGGCACCATTAACCTCTTGCTGGAAGCCCGGCTTTAATAATACTATATCATAACAAGTCTTAACCCGGGGGTGTGGGAGGCTAGTTGAGGATCCTCATTATAGGTGCGGGGATTGTCGGTAGCACGTTGGCTGAGAGGCTCAGCAATGCTGGTCATTCTGTCACGATAATAGATAAGGATGAGGATAGGATTACAAGGGTGGGTTCTATGATTGATGCCGAGGCCCTTGTTAAGGATGCTACTAGCCCCGAGGTCTATGAGGAGCTCGACATAGAGGGGTTCGACACCGTTATAGCTGTTACGGACAAGGATGAGGTCAACCTCTTCGTCGCGGCCATAGCTAGGTTATACAACGTGGAGAATATATACGTGAGGATCAGGAACCCCCAGACCTCCAGGATACTGGATATCCTTGGCGTTAAGGGTGTGGTTCCAGAGCCCCAGCTGGTAGCAAACATATTCTACTCCATGATACAGGGGGTCCATACAGTAGTCGACATAGTCCCAACGCTAACAGGCGAGTTCCACCTGGTCTCCATTGCGGTCAGGCCGACCAGCCTCGTGAGGGGGAAGTGGATCAGGGATCTTGAGAGGAATGGCGAGCTGCCGCGGGGTGTAAAGATCCTGGCCGTATTCGATGGAGAGAGGATAATCGAGCCCGAGGATGCTCCAATGCTTGAGGTGGGCCACATAGTTATAGCGCTGGTTCACAGGGAGTCTATGAGGGAGTTCAGCAACCTCTTTTAAATCCCCCTGGCAGACTGTGTCTAGGATGGATAATGCTTGAGGGTATCCATATGGCTGAGGCCGTCAAGATCGTTGGAGGCGAGCTGGAGGTCCTCGGATTCCCGATCCCGCTGTCAATAATAAACTCTATAATAACATTGATACTGATGATCGTGTTCCTGGCAATATATAGGAGGGTCCTGAGGAGGCTAGTAACGGCTAGGGTACTCGACAGGCTGTACTATGAGAAGCTCTATAGGGTTACAGAGCTCATTGTATTCGTGATAACGTTACTGACAGTGACATACTTCCTGACAGGAGAGCACGCGCTGATATATGTGATAGCGGGCCTGATCCTGATCGTGGCAGCCGCCAGCTGGCAGATAATAGCTAGTATAGTAAGCTTCTACATACTACTCTTCTCAAGAATAATCGGCAGGGGAGACAATATAATACTGCCCGGGGGCCCCCAGGGCAGGGTGAGGGAGATAAACCTACTATACACTGTACTAGAGACGAGCCAGGGGCTATACGCCGTCCCAAACCTGGAGATAGTCAAGTCCGGGAGGCTCCTCCTCAAGGATATAACCCATATCAGGGTGGTCGCCAGGGTCTGGGGCTTCGAGGACCCCTCTGTAGTCCCCGATATAAAGGCTAGCATACAGGAGGCCCTAGAGGAGATGGTAAGAGAGCTAGCCGTCCACGGTGCAGTGCCCAGGATCTATATAGATGAGGTCTCGATGGAGAGCGCAACATTCAAGACAATAATCCCCGTTACAGGGCCGAGGCCAAACCTTGTGAGGGTGTCAGACGTCCTGGTTGTACTGGCTAACGCATTAAAAGAGCTGGGATATTCATACACAATAACCCTGGAGCACCCTGAGGGGTATGAGCAGAGGTGGAGGACGATTGGCTAGGCGTAAAGACCCTTTCACATGCCCCAAGTGCGGGACCAGGGTTAAGGAGCCCGTGAAGACCTGGACACTAGTCTCACCCATGCCAGACAAGTATGGCAGGATAACTGTGACGGCGATGGGGAGCTTCACATGCCCCAACTGCGGCTATAGCTGGAGGGGTGTCGTGAAGAAGCTGAAGACTGGTGGAGAGGAGCAGGCTGAGGAGCCCGTGGAGAAGAGGCCTGGACAGGTTATCGAGATCGACTTGAGCGAGCTTGACGATATCGATTAAAGCTACTCCCACTCTATGGTTGCCGGGGGCTTGGGGGTTATATCATAGACTACCCTAGTAACGCTGGGGACCTCACTCGTTATCCTACTAGCAATCCTCTCAAGCACAACCCAAGGGATCCTGGCTGGTGAGGCAGTCATTGCATCAGTACTCTCAACGATCCTGACAGCAACCACCCAGCCATAGGCCCTCCTATCACCCTTAACCCCCGTAGCCCTGGACCCGGTTAGCACGGCGAAGTACTGCCAGAGGTCCTTATGGAGGCCAGCGCCCTCAACCTCCTCCCTGACTATCCTATCAGCCCTCCTGACTATAGCAATCTTCTCCGGCGTAACCTCCCCCTCGATCCTGACAGCCAGCCCCGGGCCGGGTATAGGCTTCTTACCCGAGACCTCCTCCCCCAGGCCAAGGATCCTGGCTATCCTCCTAACCTCATCCTTGTAGAACCACTTGAGGGGCTCCACCAGGGTCAATCCCAGGTCGCTTGGCAGCCCCCCAACGTTGTGGTGGGTCTTTATAGTGTCAGACCCGGGCCTGCCCCCGGACTCTATGACATCAGGGTAGATCGTCCCCTGGACCAGGTGCGTGGCCCCAGCCCGTATAGCCTCCCTCTTGAGGACCTCCCCATACACCCTCCCGATAACCCGCCTCTTCTCCTCCGGATCCACCACCCCCCTCAAGGCCTCCAGGAACTCCCTCGACGCGTCGACCAGCCTAACCCTGATACCATACCTCCCTAGGACCTCGACAACCCGTTCAACCTCACCCTCAGGATGAAGGCCATGGTCTATGAACACCGGTACAAGCCTCCCACCCAGAGCCTTGCTGGCTATAACAGTTGCAACCGTAGAGGCGACCCCACCACTTATAGCTGATATAGCGGTGGAGCCGCCGACAACGGTCCTGACATACTCCACGAGCTCCCCAACGAGGTCCTCAGGCCTCCACCCACCGGGCACGCCAGCCAGCTCAAGGAAGTTGCCCAGCAACAGCATCCCGCCCCAGCTATGCGTAACCTCAGGGTGCCACTGGACCCCATAAACCC
>JALWGG010000170.1 GCA_027013765.1 Acidilobaceae archaeon | reverse complement strand
TCTGCCCTATTCCTTGTAGCAGCGGCGCTACTCAACGTATATGCGCTCGGATTCGCGCCGCTACTCCTGGTACTAGCGTTAACCTATCCGCATGCCAAGAGGATTCATAGCCTACCCCACATCCATCTGGGTATTGTTCTAGGCTCTGTAGTCTTCGGTGGGGCAGTCGCCGCGTCTGGTGATGAGGCGAGGGGGCTGGGCGAGGTCCTGGGGAGTGTTCCGTGGCTCTACGTGGCTGCTGTAACCCTATGGGTGGCAGGCTTCGATACCATATATAGTATAATGGATTATGAATTCGACAAGAGGCATGGGATTGGGAGCCTGCCAGCGCTCCTAGGCCCGAGGAACGCGCTTGTTGCAGCATTCATAATGCATATAGTGTCTGGGATCCTATTCATTGCGGGAGCCTACGTGTATGGGCTTGGACTAGTCGGGCTGTCTTCAATGCTACTCGGAGTAGCCTTGATTATTGCACAACATCCATTAGCCTGGAGGGGGCGTATCGCGTCGGCGTTCAACATAAACCTTGCTATACCCCTCATAGTATCTATCGGGGTCGTTGTGGATAGGCTCCTAGCCTAACACTTACCGTGTATACCCACAATATAATATCCCCGGAAGCATGACATGGGGCTCCTGGGATAGGTGGCATGGAGTGGATGCCTAGGAGGGTAGAGGAGGCCGGCCTGTTAAAGGGTAAGAGGAGGGGTGGTGTAAGGGATAGGGCTAGGAGGCTCGGATTCATAAAACCTGAAAACGTGGTGGTCGAGGGTATATCGACTAGTAGGATCGCTGCCATATTCAACGGTACAATTCTAGGCGTCGAGGGGAGCGTGCTAGACGTTTATGCCCGGATCGTAGTCGGCTACTACCGGTATGTCAGTGCTATAGTCAGGCTAAGGATCGACATGGCGGAGATAGGCTCCAGGTACACGGCTGAACCCGTGATACTGCCGGGTGACTGGTTCGATTTTTGGGGTGCCGAGGACCCTAGAGCTTCAAGGATCAGGGGCACGGAGGCTATGATGTATACTGGCAGGACTGTATCCTACTTCGAAGACTCGGGAAGCCAGAAGGTCCTCCCCGTCCTTGCAGTGCGTGATGGTAAGGGCTGGGTCAAGAGCGGCTACATAACTCTTCCACACGGCTTCGACGCCCTCGTCAAGGATGATAAAAACGCCTCCCTATTCGAGGCTAACGGGGATGTACTGGCACTCCACAGGCCCCAGGACCTCAGGGGAAGATATTATATGTCTATCAGCCGTGTCGAGGAGCTCCCCCAACCAGGATCCACGGGCCCCCTGAGGATCGGGGACACGTGGATCGTTATAGAGAAGGAGGATTATGAGGATAAGATAGGGTGGGGGCCGGCCCCAGTGAAGGTTGGCAGGAGGGAATACCTTGTACTATTACACTCCCTAGACTCAAGAGACAACTCATACAAGGTGTTCGCAGGCCTCATAGAGTATGACGGGATCCCTAGGATCGTATCCGTAACCAGAGACTATATAATGGCTCCCAAGGTCGGCGAGGAGTTGTATGGCGATAGGCCAATGGTCGTGTACCCCTGCGGTGCAGTGGTGGTTGACGGAAACCTCCTTGTATCCTATGGGGCAGCCGACACCTCACTGGGATTCGCGGGCATAGAGCTAAGCAGCCTGCTTGAGGAGCTGGACAGGGATAGGATATAGCGGTGGGGATGGCTATTGAGGACCATCGAGAGTGTTAGCAGCTTTTGGGTCTTCCTTGGAGCTGTATTGTTCCCGTTGGGTCTGCTGGCCTCCGCGGGATACACGTGGCTGCATATAGGTGCTTCCGTGGTCGGGGGCTTTACGCTCTTCTGCCTGGCAGTCTCACTACCACTATACTCCTCGATAGTGGGTGGCAGGCCTAGGGGTGCGGTGGAGTGGGGGCTTGCACTCTCATCATACATTCTCTCCACGGTATCCGCCGTAGCGGTGGGAGCCGGGTTGTGGAGACAGGGCCTACTCGCGCTCGCATTGTCTATGCTAGCTGCCCTCGTGTTTACACTTATCCAGGTATCGGGGGCTAAGCCTCCTAGGGCTAGGGTCGCGTCTATACCGGTACCCTTCATAGTGGCTCTGGCTTCCATAGCCTATTCAATTGTAGTTGGCATGGACCCGCTGGACTCCCTAATAGTATATGGGTTCTGGTTCGCCCCGCTTCTCGTTATGGTGGTTGGGGGAGTATTTCTAAAGGGTTTATATGGCGGTGGTAGGTATATAATCCACCACGTTATAGTTGCTGTATATGTCGCAGGCCTCACAGTCCACCTATCCTATAGCTGGAGGCTGGGGGCTGCTATCGCGGGGGTTGCTATGCTCCTCCACATACTCTACATGTCGCCCTGGAGGGGTCCAGGGCTGAGGATCAAGTCGCATATAGGCCATATGTCACAGGTTCTCGGGCCAGCCGCGATGCTATTTTACATAGCGAGCGGGCATGACATGCTTAATGTTATGCATGTGGCCCTACTCTCTTTCGCCCTTCCCGGAGTCTATACCCAGGCCCCGCTCCTTGCCCCAATGATCGTTTCATCCACCTGGAGGAGGAAGAGGTGGATTGGCCTATCACCACTCATTGCATCACTGGCAGGCATTGTAAGGCCCGTCCTTGAGGACCTCTCCCTACTACTCCTCTCTATATCATATATCATTTTACTTGCAGAGTTGAACCCCTCCCCGAGGAGGATATACTATATTATACGGTATGGGACCGAGGAGGGATACCTGAGGTCATACCTAGACGCGGTTAAACAGTCATGACGGAGGCCTAACCATTGACAACCTCTCTTTGACGAATCTAAGGCGCTCAAGTCTAAGCCTCCTCCTCAACTCCGCCTCCCTCAACACATCAACCTGCCACTCCTCCTCCGGCTTAAAGCTTGGCACGGGCTTGCTCCTCCCGTCAGCTCCTATATGAACCATTGTGAAGTGGCTTGTTGTTGTATGCCTCTTAACTCCCTCCAACGGGTTCTCCTTGACCGCCTTTATGGTGATCTCCATGCTACTCCTACCCACATACGTCAGGGCCGCGTCGAGCCTGAGGACCTCCCCCACCATTACTGGCGTGTAAAAGCTGGTAGCATCCACAGCCCCAGTCACCGTAACACCTTTGGCATACTTCATTGCCACAATGCCCGCGAGCTCGTCCATCAGGTATAGTAGCCTGCCGGCATGCATAACGTTATAAGCTATAGTGTCCTCGGGGTTCACCAGGTGGTGTGTAGAAGTCTTAGCCCACCCAAGTAGGGG
>JALWGG010000169.1 GCA_027013765.1 Acidilobaceae archaeon | reverse complement strand
GCCGGCGCTTTAGGCCCCACGCAGGGTCTGCCTGCTGTGCTACGGCGGCTCTCCGTGGGTTTATTTGTGCGTTGGGTTTTTTAAGGGTTTTTTGTCTCCTGCTTTGTCTAGTGGGGGTTAGGGGTTGAACAAGAGGAGGGATAAGGGTAGTAGTCACTCGACGAGGCCTGCTAGGCCCGTGCCCCCGGGTTGGGTGGTGTATGGGCCTGATGATATTGAGTTGTTGATCGAGGAGCTTGCCCGTAAGGGGTATGGGCCTAGCATGATCGGCGTCATACTGAGGGACCAGTTTGGGATACCGCTTGTCAAGCCTATTATCGGGAAGAAGATTAGCCAGGTCCTGGCTGAGAGGGGCCTGGCATATGAGGTTCCTGAGGATCTTCTAGCCCTGATCAGGAAGGCTGTCAACCTTAGGAGGCACCTTGAGGAGCACCCTAAGGATTACCATGCCAAGAAGGGGCTGCTGGATCTGGAGAGCAAGATTAGGAGGCTGGTGAAGTATTATAAGAGGGTTGGGAAGCTGCCGAGGGACTGGGAGTATAGTCCTGAGAGGGCTAAGTTGATTGTGGCGGAGCTGGGCTAATATTATATCCCTATCCTGCCCCTATACATGTGTATGCGGCGGCATCTAATACTTATTCCCGCCAGGGTTATTACTCCTGGTAGTGGATAGTAATGTGTGGGTGGTGTTTTTGCCCTTTGCAGAGACCATAGAGCATGACGTGGTGATCGCGGGCTCCGGCATAGCCGGGCTCAGGGCCGCGGTCGAGATAAAGAGGAGGTTCGGGGACAAGGTCGATGTAGGGATCATAAGCAAGATCCACATAATGAGGAGCCACAGCATAAGCGCTGAGGGGGGGACGGCTGCTGTAATATACCCGGAGGAGGGGGACAGCTACGCGCTACACGCATGGGATACAATAAAGGGGAGCGACTTCCTAGCAGACCAGGACGCGGTCTGGATATTCGTCAAGCTGATGCCCGAGGAGATAAGGCTGCTAGAACACTGGGGCCTCCCCTGGAGTAGGAGGCCTGATGGAAGGATCGCGACTAGAGCGTTCGGAGGCCATAGCTTCAAGAGGACCGTGTTCGCAGCGGACAAGACAGGGTTCTATGAGATGCACACCCTCTACAACAAGCTGCTCCAGTATGACGGGTGGGAGAGGTATGATGAATGGTATATAACGAACATAGTAGTTGAGGACGGGGAATTCAAGGGGCTATACGCAATAAACATGAAGGACGGCAACCTATACCTATTCAAGGCCAAGGCCGGAATACTAGCCCTAGGAGGGGCCGGAAGACTATTCAACTTCTCAACATACGCACACACGGTTACGGGAGACGGGTGGGGGATAGCGTATAGAGCAGGAATCCCATTAAAAGACCCTGAATTCCTACAGTTCCACCCCACAGGGATCATACCAAGCGGTATCCTGATAACAGAGGGCGCCCGTGGAGAGGGGGGATACCTGCTAAACAACAAGGGAGAGAGGTTCATGCTGAGGAGCGATTGCGCCCCTACAAAGGCGGAGCTCGCGCCCAGGGACATAGTATCAAGGTGTATAATAAGGGAGATAATGCAGGGCAGGGGCTTCAAGGATGAGGCATCAGGACTCGAATACGTCTTACTAGACCTAAGGCATCTGGGGGAGGAGAAGATCAATGACAGGCTCCCAGCAGTCAGGGAGATAGGTATACGCTATGCAGGAGTAGACCCCGTGGAGGAGCCGCTGCCCGTCAGGCCGGTAGCACACTATACAATGGGCGGCATACACACAGACAGCTACTATAGGGTGCTAGACGAGGACGGCAGATGGATAAAGGGGCTATTCGCCGCTGGAGAAGTAGCAGCAGCAAGTATACACGGGGCCAACAGGCTAGGGAGCAACAGCACCGCCGAGTGCCTCACATCAGGCAGGATCGTCGGGATCCTGGCAGGAGAATACGCGTCTAAGGTTAGAGAAGCCAAAGCACCGGATAGGGAGAGGAGTATAAGGGAGGAGGAGTGGGTCTGGAGCCTTGTAAAGAGGGAGACGGGAGAGCCTACATATACAATAAGGAATGAGCTCAGGAACACGATGGGAACATACTTCTACGTGATAAGAGACGGGGCAGGCATGGAGGCCGGGCTCGCAAAGATCGTGGAGCTGAGGAAGAGGTTCTGGGGCAACGCTTACGTCGAGGATAAGAGTAGCATCTACAATACAGACCTAGTAATGGCTCTTGAAACAGCCAACATGCTAGACGCGGCACTAATGGCGGCAAAGGCCGCTCTAGAGAGGAAGGAGAGCAGGGGTGCACACTACAGGATAGACTACCCGAAGAGGGATGACGAGTCCTGGCTGAAGCACACGCTAGCCCTGAGATACGGGGACGGTGATGTAAGGCTGAGATACATACCAGTAAGAATCACCACATGGAAGCCCGTCGAGAGGAAGTACTGAGGTGGGCCACGGTGGGTGTAGGAGAGGCTGCTAAGAGGGGGATCCGCTTCCTAAGGAACATGCCGGGATGGAGGGCCAGCTTCAACCCGTGGATCCTGAGGATACCCAATAACCCTGAGAGAGTGGCCTTCGTCCTCCACAGGATCACCGGGATAATCCTGATCCTAGTACTGTTCCTGCACATAACGGTTACCAGCACACCCGTAACAAGGGGATGGGAGTTCTGGGTGGAGGAGATCAGCAAGGCCAAGGGGATAACACCCGTCACAGTATACTTCTTCCTATTCGTCGGAGCAGCGCTATTCCATGGGCTAAACGGGATTAGGCTGATCCTGGTCGAGTTCCTGGGCTGCTGTGTGGGGAAGCCGGAGAAGCCGAAGCCCCCATATATATCGGCTACCTTGAGGGCCCCCCAGCGCCAGCTACTGTATATAGTTTTCGCGCTATGGATCGTTTTGTGGATGATCGCGGGATTCATAATATTTGGGTGATGCGGTGTGGGGTATAGTAGGATCCAGCTGTGGCAGTATATAACAGGTATCCTCCTAATCTTCCTCCTAGCATGGCACTTCGCATCAAGGATCCCACCACTAAGGGGGGTAGATACATTCCTAGACACGCTGAAGCCAGATAAGGTGTATGAGGACCTCGGCGGGGCCAGCGGGGTGCTTGCACTACTACTAGCATACGCAGCACTCTTCCACGGGCTTAACGGGCTGAGGGGGATATTATTCGAGTGGTTCGGCGAGTCTAGGCGAGGCATTATAAATGCATTAATGATCCTACTCTTCATCATATTCGCTGGGCTTGCAACATATGCCGTTGCAG
>JALWGG010000168.1 GCA_027013765.1 Acidilobaceae archaeon | reverse complement strand
GTTAGGAAGGCCGCGTCCCTCGGCCTAGTGGTTAGGGTTACTAGGAGGGGGCTTGTACTGGATAACCCGGCGAATAATAAGGCTAGGAGGGCGCTGAAGGCTAGCAGTGATCTAAGGACCATTTATGAACATGTAAAGAAGGACCCCATACTGGGGTCTAGGACTCTAAGGGGTAGGGTGGGGATAGCGATATACATCATGCTACGCCTCCAGGGTGTAAGCAGTAGGAAGGCTCTGCTTGAGGCCTCGAAGGGCTCTGGGGCCAGCATATACACGCTTGCAAAGATTACAAGGAAATATAGGGGGAGGATTGAGGCTCTCATAGCTAGGATCGGGAATGGAGATAGTGGATCCGAGGGAGGCGGCGAAGAGGATACACGTGCCGATGTACAGCGAGATCCTAGAGAGGATAAGATCCAGGTACCCTAGGAAGGGGAGGCCCCTAGAGAGGGAGATTGCAAGGATACAGACGGTCAGGAACATTATAATAGATAAGACGAGCTTCATAAGGGACCTAGTCCGGCTACTAGACAATCTACACCCATTCTACTGGAGGCTCATAGAGATAGAGTATGACAGGAGGAGGATCCACGAGGCGATATCATGCATATCGAAGTCGAGGAAGCTGGTCTCAAGCTTCTGGGAGAAGTACAGGATCCTCCTCCTAGCGTCAGAGACTCCCAGAGAGCTTAGGAGGACCTCGGAGGAGGCCCGGGGGAGGATGCTGTCAACCATTAAGAGGTGTAGTAGGGGGCTAGAGCTCTTGAGGAGCCTAGTAGTATTCCTCCAGCACCTGCCATCGATAAACCCGAGCATACCAACGATAATAATAGCAGGCCCCCCCAGCACGGGTAAATCCACGCTCGTCAGGCAGGTCTCAACAGGGAAGCCGGAGGTGGCCCCGTATCCATTCACGACGAAGAATATACATATAGGCCACATAGTATCTGGGGATAGGAGGATCCAGGTAATAGACACGCCGGGCCTCCTAGACAGGAGCCCGGACGAGATGAACCCGATAGAGAGGAGGGCTGTGGCCGCGCTGACGGAGCTGGAGGGCGCTATACTATACCTGGTAGACCCGACACCGACAGCCTACATGGGGCTGGACGACCAGTACAGGCTATTCATAAAAATACACAGGTACACCAGGAGTAAGAGGCACTACCTAGGGATAAACAAGGTCGACACGGCGCCGAGCGACTTGATAGCCAGGGCGGAGGAGAAGGCCAGGGACATGGTTGAGAGGGGCCTGGCAGAGGGATATTACAAGCTATCAGCCATAAATGCAGGCGACGCCAGGAGGGTTATACAGGATATAATAACTAAGACTATACCCCCGGCCCTGCAAGGACGGCCTTAAACGGCTCCCCCACACGCCCCTCCTCAACCCTATACCGGAACCCCTCGATCATGATGGAGAGTAGGTCCATAACCGTCAGGGCATGCATGGTAAGCCTAGCCCCATACACCCAGTACTCGCCCCCTGCAAGAGCCAGGTAGAGGGGGATCATGTCGGACGCATGCCTATCAAGAACAGCACCACTATCGATATCCTCGACAAGCATATTAGCCGCCTCCTCGCCGACGACCTCAGCCCTCTTACCCCTAGCCCCCAGAGAATCGCCCCCCATAACTGTTTCCTCGAAAACAGCCCATAAAACGATCCCACTCCCAGGCCCCAAGTGGGGATCCCTACCAGGCTCATACCACTCCACATCTATCCTCGGCTCGATACCAAGCCTCCTCCTGATAACAGCAGCTGCTGACCGGGCCTGTCTCTCTGCAACGTGCCGTGGCAGCCTAACTGCATGGCTCCTACCATACACACCCTTCATGACACCCCTCTCCATGAAGCTCCTCCCCCTGAACCCGTGTGGGGGGTCCTCCACAACAACGTCGACTATGCCGCCGCCACGCGGGTAATGGCCCCTCCTCCTCACGGTGACGGTAAACATGTATCCCAGCTTCTCTAGGAGGCCTGATAGCACCCACCTGACATAGTCTATGGGTGGCGACATTGGCACATCAGTGCCGCCCCTAAGGGTGATGCTGACGGGTGACTCGGCGTAAGCCATAACCGGGAGGAGGGCCTGCAGTATTAGGGGGACACTGCCAGCCGTCCCAACATCAATATTGAGCCTGCCACCCCTAATCCTCCCCGGGTAGAACACAATCTCACGGCTACCTATGGAGGCTCCCTCAACCCTGCCCCCGGACAGCTCTGCTATAGCCCTGATAGCGTTCAGGTGCTGGGGCCTTAAGCCGGGGTTCCTCCTCTTAGCCCTGATATTGAATATCCTCACGGGCCTGCCAGTGATAGCGGATACCGCGATAGCAGTCCTTAGTATCTGCCCCCCTCCCTCACCCATTGAACCATCAATCTCTATCAGGCTACTCATGCTTAGCCAGCCTCACTATCCTATGGGTGAAACCGATCGAGTCAAGATACTCTACAACGCTCCTGGGCACGCACGACCTCCATCCAGGATTTCCCTCAAGTATCCTCCTCCTAATAATGGTGCCGCTACACTCCCCCCTCCTATAGAGGGGGGGCCTGATAGCCTCCAGCCCAGCATCCTCGAAGAGGGCCAGCACAAGCTCGTTGCCCGAGACGACGCCGTCGAATGGGGGTAGCAGCTGCTCCAGGTACCTGACCCAGACCTTATTCATGTTGATGTCCATGATGGGGTATATCCTGATCCTTGAATGCCACCCGCCGCCGAGGTCCTCCTCAAGGGCCTTCTCAAGCATCACGATCCTCTCACCCGCCGTGAGCGGGTTCTTCAGTGTGAAGGACTCCTGGGCCGAGCCGACTACTATATAGAGCATTTTAGCCCTCTCAAGCGCATACCTGAACACGTGCAGGTGCCCCTCGTGAAGGGGCTGGAACCTGCCAGGCACCACTAGGCCCTCCAGCATATCCACCCCTCGAAGCCATAAGAGGTGGACGACCAGGTATATATTATGGAGCTGCCGGGGTGCCATTACGTGGACCTGATAGAGTCGATATTCAAGGTAGAGCCGGGTAGAGAGGCGGATAGACTGGCTAGGAGGTATGGATACAGGCCTTTCATGGTGGAGAGGTACCTGATGATGCTGGGGTCGGAGGCTGAGGACCTTCTAGAGGCTAACGAGGAGCCGATGCCAGAGACTATAAGGTGCAACGACTACATTATAAACTGCAATAAGCTTGAGGAGAGGCTAAGGGCGAAGGGGTTCAGGCTAGAGCCGATCCCCTTCACCAGGCACGGCTACAAGGTCCTCGAAGCACCGATACCCCCAGGGGCGACC
>JALWGG010000167.1 GCA_027013765.1 Acidilobaceae archaeon | reverse complement strand
TCACAAGGTACAACGATATAGAGGTCTATGTGGCCTCAGCCAAGATACCCTAGCCCTGAGGCATGGTTTAGTTAACCCCGGCTTAACTCAACCAGGCACCATCAACCGGTTTAGTTAACCCTAATTTAACCCCCAGCCGGTTTAAGTCCCAGGTTAAACGGTTTAGGGTGAGAGGAGGACCTTATAGGCCTCCAGCGCCGCATACGTTATAATCTCGGCAACACCCTCAGGGGTAGCACCGCCGCCGTCCTCAGCCCAGTCGACAGTCATCGGGTTCACCACTATAACCCCATTACCCGTGCTACACTCGACCCATAGCGAGACTGTGCCATACCAGCCGTTGCCAGTGTTCTGGTAGAATGTACCCTCATCTATCACGCATGCAGATGATGACACGCTTATGAGCTCTAGGAAGTCAGCCTCTGTCGGGATGGCGAATGCCTTGTAGTTGAGCCTAGCCTCTAGCCCATCGCTTGTTAGAGCCGCGTTGCCCGGGCCCATAGCTGATGCCCCGTAGCTGGTAAAGTAGCCTAGGCTCCCCCATAGGGGTTCTCCTGAAACCTGGGCGAACACCCAATGATTATTCTCTATCGAGCTCCTAAGCTTTGCATTACCAGCACATCCGCCAGATACCTGAGATATAGACTTGTCACCCTGCAGCCATATTATAACCGCGTATTTAGGCGGGGCAGTCGCCAGCCCCGAGGTTGATGGGAATAGGACCTTGCACAGCTGGCTGCTACTCGTTATAACTATATAGTCCGTCAGCCCCGCATTCTCGAGGGACTGCTTGACCAGGTCTAGTAGATGGGCTTGGGCTTCAACCTTGGCAGTTGATGGCGAGACCCCATAGTAGGTGGCATACTCTCCCTCCCCTATGCCATGTATCTTCGAGGGATCTGGTATCGCAACTATATATATCGGTGGGGTCGTGCTGAATAGCGGGTTGTACCTTCCATACTCCACCACCAGGTACTCTAGCGCATATGTGAACTCGAGCGCCGTGTCATAGTGTCCGCCCTCCTCCTCGAGCATCCTATAGTTGTCGAAGAATAGTATACCCACCCTGTAGGTCTTATCCCTGTCCAGGGGGAATACCGTGGAGAACTGGTACTGCTTGGGCTTCTCGCTCGTGTAGCTGAAGTCCTTATAGTGTCTCAGCACCCATTTATTTGTGGAGTTGTCATACTCCCATACAACTACCATGAAGGTCCTCAGGTCCCTCTTCGGGGATAGGAATTTACCTGCAAATGCTATCTTAGTCCAGTAGTAGTTGACCTTAGCAGTGATCCTGACGAAGTCCTGTCCGCTTATGTCCCTTGTAACCATGTAGCTCCATACCAGGGAGTCGTCATAGCTGTCTCCTACCCGATCGGCGTTCGGGTTTGACGAGTATCCGTAGTTGGGCCCGTTCTTCAGCGAGTAGAATACAAGCTCGTCCACGCCATTAGCGTCGAAGTCTGATACCTCATATGTCCCGCTTGGGTTAATGCTGTTCAAGCTACCGCTTAGGCATGTGCCCCCATTCCTTAGTATCTCCATCGCGTATCCATAGATGTAGACGTATTCATATCCGGTGTCGGGATCTGTGTAGAAGTGGTATGTACCTATGAACCCCTTCAACTCTATGTGGGATCCGGCCCATGCGTAGCAGTTGCCCACATTCGTCCTTATAACGATGTAGCTATCTGGAACCAGTGTAACCCTGTATAGGCCTGGGTAATCGTTATCGTCATATATGAATGTTGACCGGAAGTCAACATCTATGGGGCGTTTTAACCTTATGCTTGGCCTGAAGGCCTTCACCTGGCCGTTTTCAAGTAGCTGGTCTCCTCCTATTAGCTTGAACCCTGCGTAGGGGCTGAAGGCTCCCTTCCATGGCTCGAATTCTATGTTTGGGAATTCTTTGGGTGGGACTAGCTGGCTTCCTCCCTTGCCCCCGCCCCCGATTGGGTGGAGTACTCCCTCGCTGGAGAGGACTCTGACGTATAGCTTGTAGGGGTTAGCCATTGCCGGGTGTGCGTCGTTGAATACTATGTATAGCTTGTCCCCCGGCTCCAGGGTTATGGCCTCTCCTGGGGGTGGTATTGGCTTTGTGGAGTTGCTGAAGTACTGGTCCGGGTTCAGGTACATATTATCTATCAGGTTGCTGGTTGCCGGCCTGGCGTTGGCCATGTCTAGGGCTGCCACTATCTGGCCAGTATCCATATCCATGAGGTATAGGGTCCTTAGGGTAACCTGCACGGTACCCGTGTTATTTATCCATAGGCCTGGCCATAGGTCGGGGCCTACATCCTCGGGCCTCACACCTGCTATTGAAAGCTTCTCCTTAAGCTTTATATCAGCCCTCGTCTGGAGGTTCTTGTTCTCCTCCGTGATCCTTGCCACGTCATTGTAGGATTTTATGACTATGGGTAGCACTAGGGCTACTAGTATGGTTAGTATTATTAGCCCTCCTATAACCTCTGCCTGCCCCCTCCTTACCCTCATCATTGATACCAACCCAGCCTCACTAATATATAGTAGATTACGCGCCGGGGGATTTATTTATATCCGTCCCATGCCTAGTTATTATGATTAGGGGCCTACTACCCTCCAGGGATCCCTCTAGGTGGTATGGCTTGGGTGCGGGTGTGAAGCGTAGGGGTCAGGCGACGCCTATAAGCGTGGCTATAATGATCGCTGCCACCCTGGCGTTGGCGCTTGCTGTATATGCGTATTTCCAGGGTAGGATGAGCATTGTTGAGGAGGAGAGGCTTCTGAGCGTTGAGATAGCCTCCACCGCTGCCATGATCGATATGGATGTTATATCCTGGAGTAGTAACTCGTCGGCGTCACCCACTGTCGCGTGCTATTATCTAGATGTTATGAATATTGGCGATATTAGGAAGGTCTTCTGGCTGACCGTTTTACCGTTAGACAAGCAGGGGGAGTATTACCTGCCCGGCCCCGAGATCAACGTGGTGCCTGTAGACCAGGATGCCGGGGGCAGCGGCTTAAACATCTACTTCTACTACTTCCAGGACTCCAATGGTGACGGGGAGCTGGAGATCGTTGGTAATACTGGGACCCTATTCAATGTACCGCCCCCATGCAGCGCGTTTAGGGGTAACAATACGGCGCTGGCCGCTGCAATACCCCTCACATGGGTTGGCTCTGATAGGGTGTTCCTGGGGTCAGACTCGCCTAACCTATCCTATCTAGGGAATAGTATTGCTGGTGTGGCTATGAATAAGGGTATCCCATTCCTCCGCCTAGAACTTGGTCCGAGGTCTACTGTCTCGATACTTGTTTATGTACAGGTTGACGATTGGGA
>JALWGG010000166.1 GCA_027013765.1 Acidilobaceae archaeon | reverse complement strand
CTATAGACAGGCTTCACCTCTATGCTATAGTCAACGCCCCTATAACTCCTCACAACACCCCTAAGCCTACTCCGGGGGGCGTAGACGGTGAACACAGCCGATTCCAGGCCGCCCTCACTCCTCCTATACCTATAATCATACTCAAGCCCGGCCCTGTCTAGGGCCTCCCTAACCCTCAATGCTGCCTGATGTATCGAGGCCCTAACCCTCCTCTGGAACCTCTGCTGGCTCCAGCCACCCCCAGCCCCGCTCCTGCCACGCGATATCACTATGAGCGTCTTCTCCTCCACGATCCTCAACGGCTCTCCATGCCCCATCGACGCCATCACTGCGAGTAGATACGCTGTCTTCCCGGGGCTCGGCTTCCCATGGCCAGGGTCTAGGCCAGCCCTCCTGGCGGCCTCCCTGACATCGACCTGCCTTCCATCGACTACATTCACCTGGACGACGCTGGATTCTGGGGGTAGCATCGAGAGTATGCGTATTAAATCCCTCCTACTGGATGCGAGCTCATAGGGGTTATCAACCGCTATCACCCTTGGCCTAAGCTCCCAGGCCACCCTGATCAGCCTGGCTATGCTGGCCTCCGGGGCCTTGTAGGCGAGGCTTCCATCCCCCCTGACAACTGCTATGTAGTATCTTGCACCCCTAGCCGATGACGGGTTGCCGTAGTGGAGGTCCACACCCATGTAGAGGGGCTCCCTATGGCGGGGCACTCTTAACCCCCCTCACATAGCCTAACGCGTCCTCAATGTCGATGTCTATGCCGAACCTCCTCCTGAAGTATGATGTTAGATAACGTATATCCCTTAGGAGCAGCTCCTCAGCGCCATCCTCCTCACGATACACGTATTGGGGCCAATCTATGATCACGCCCCTACCGCCGCCCTCATATAATACGTTATACTCGCTCAAATCCCCGTGGACCACGCCTACGCTGGTGTATGCGATCCTAAGCGTCTCCAGCAGGCCCCTAAGGAGGGTGTGGGCCTCATCCACTGGCAGCTCCCTGACCCTGTATAGCTCCACACCCTCCCTATACTCCTGGACCACGCAGTGCCTATCCAAGGCTATAGGCTCTGGCACCCATGCACCCTTCTCGTGGAGCCTGACGAGTACCTTAAACTCCCTCTCACCCAATAGCTTTGCTATCCTGAACCACTGCTTCCTATCGATGAACGCGACACTGCTCCTAACCCTCTTAATCTTGCTGAAGCTCGTCCTACCCTCCCTGTGGAGCTTGGCCACCGCCAGGCCGCCGCCAGGCATCTCCACCAGATACACATCACCCTCCTTCCCTACACCGATCCTCTCCCCTACCCTAACCAGTACACCGCGCCTGATAAGGCTCCAGAGCGCTAGTACATCTAGCCCGAGGTATGTCAGTGTGTATCCCGAGGACGAGCCTAGGCTCCTCTTAACCAGTTTCATGCTAGTCAGCTTCAAGAGGCTCTTGCCAAGCCTGGATCCTGGTATTCCAGCCTTCCTCTCTATGACCTCCAGGGGCACGTAGTAGTATCTAGATAGCTGGGTTTCGATGACGCGTAGTATTCTGACGTCTACCCTATCAAGTGAGTCGATTATCCTTTGGAGCCTGCTAGCCAACAAATCACCCTTACATCCACTATAATAGATGATGTTGTGCCCCGGCACTCATAAAGTCTATGCCTACCCAGCCAGTTAATAGTATAAATAGAGCCACTCCATTATAGTATATCCCAGGTGGCCTGTGGATGGGTGGACGCGTTTGGAATGTATAAGGGTGACGGCTACCAGCTAGCCTTACTACCCATCAGCACGCTCAGGCCCCATGAAATGGTTATCGAGGATAGGGTTAGGAGGCTCGTTGAGGACCTCCTCAGGACTTGGGTCCTCAGGAGACCGATCCTTGTAGACGACTCAACCTATATAGTTCTAGATGGCCACCACAGGCTCGAAGCCCTAAGGAGGATCGGTGCCAGGATGATAGCAGCAGTACTCGTGGACTATGATGGAGACTATGTGGAGGTCGACAGCTGGAGGCTGGGGATTCATGTGGATAAGGACATGGTTAGGATGGCTGGATTGACGGGGAAGCTGCTCCCGCCCAGGACTAGCAGGCACATTGTAAGGTTCCACGTGCCCGAGCTGCATGTCATGCTCCACGACCTGATATAGCATGTAAATATTACTAATAACATTTTTAATACAAGCTAGTATATGAATTCTATAATCCCTGGCCAGCATTGCCACCATTGGGGTAGCATATGAAGCTGGTAGAGCTTGGAAAACTCAAACCACCCAGGCCCCGCCCCAGCCTAGAGGAGCTACTACCCCTAGTATCTACGATCCTTCAGAGGGGCGTGGTGCCCGAGGCGTTAATAGTAGAGGATGACAGGGTTAGCCCGGAGTCTGCCAGGCTATACTATGCACTTGAGATGCTTGGGCCCAGGCTTGCACCCGCCTCCAGTCAAAGGGAACATGCACAGATCCCACTTGAGGACCTAGACTTCTACTGGGAGCTAAACCAGGGCCAGGCCAGAGTGTTTAGATCGAGCCTAGAGCTATTGTATAGGAACTGGCCTACACCACTTGTTAGGCTTGAAAGCCTTTCAAGGGGTGGAAGGACTGCATGGGGGAAGCTTGAGGCCTATAATCCGTATAGCTGGAGTATAAAGGATAGGGTCGCATGGAGCCTAGTCCAAGGCTATATCAAGGAGCACGGCAAACCGCCGTCAAGCGTGTATGAAGCGACATCAACCAACACGGGGCTCGCACTAGCAGCTTTAGGGGCAATCCACGGATTCAGGGTTAGAGCCTATATCCCCGGCCCAGTCAGGAGGGAGAGCATGGTATTATTAAGATTGCTTGGAGCAGAGGTTGTGTGGACCGATAAACCAATAACCGTAGACTCGCTGGATGAGGTTAAGCGTGAGGCCAAGGCACACGGCGCCGTCTGCCTAGACCAGTTCAACAACGACTATAACTTCATAGTCCACCTAAGATATACTGCTAAGGAGATCGACTACCAGGCTAGAAGTGCAGGGCTAGAGCTCAGGGGAGTCTATGCTGGCATGGGGACCTCAGGCCACGTCTCAGCACTGTCACTATACTTCAGGAACAGGCGGGGTATAGAGGTAGTAGGTGTACAACCAGCTCCCGGGGAGAGGATCCCTGGAATACGTAGGGTGGAGACAGGGATGAAGTGGGTGAGACATGCCCCTCCAAGCAGGGTGGTAGATGTCACTCTAGAGGAGGCGGTGGAGATGGTTGAGAGGGTAGCAAGGACCGACGGGATACTTCTAGGGTTGAGCAGTGGAGCAGTGGCGGCTGCCTTTGAGAAGAGCGGGCCAGGGGAGGGGGATTACGTCTTGGTGATGCCTGATAACGCGTTGAAGTATACTAGCATCATCGAGAGGCTGTTAGGAGAGTAGTATCAGTGCTATATGCATGTATATGAATGCAACGCTGACATCGACAATAGTGGTTATTAATGGTGTGGATACCGATGCAGGATCCACCCCAGCCCTCCTGGCAGCGAGGGGTAGCAGTGCGCCTGCAAGGTCCGCAAACAATATTACAGTGAACAGTGTAGAAGCCACTGCTAGAGCGACCAGCATGCTCCTACTAACGGCATATGCAAAACCCAGCCCCACTAGGGAGAATGCGAGTGCTATTATACTTGAAGTCGCAAGTTCCTTCCTCACAATAAGTAACGCGTCGCTCCTACTCCTCTCAGACACCTCTCCAAGGGCCAGCGCCCTTATGATGAGGCCCACAGCCTGGCTCCCTACATTGCCTCCAGTCCCCATTATGAGTGGTATGAAAGCTGCAAGCACTGCAGCCCTGGCGATCACGTGTTCATAGCTTTTCAGCACGTTTGCAGTTATACTCTCTATAAGGTATATTATGAGTAGCCATGGCAGCCTGGCCTTTACAAGCTCCTTTATCCTTGCAGACACATACCTCTCCACAGGAACCTCTGAGCCTACTAGTTTTGCAATGTCCTCTGCAGCCTCCTCTGCCAGCACGTATGCAACATCCTCTATGGCTATAACGCCCAGGAACCTGTCATCCTCAACCACTGGAAGCCTGCGTAGATAATATCTAAGCATTAGCCTGGCCACGGTCTCCTGGTCCTCCCAGGGACTCACAGTCACCCTGGGCCTCCTAGCAATATCCTCAAGCCTCGCATTGGGGGGCTGGGAGAGTAGATCGCTTACCTCTACAAGGCCGAGCAGCCTACCCGCGCCATCTACCACGGCTATGGTGTCCCTAATATCATAATCCCCGGACCTGAGGTGGTACAGGGCTACGGCAGCCGTTTCATAACCCTTCAATACTGGGAGGCTACTAGTCATGATCCCTCCTGCAGAGTCCGGCGGGTACCTGAGTAGGGCCCCAGCCTGCTTCTTATACTCGGGTGGCAGTAGCGCTAACAGCCTTCGACGCAGCTGCTCGTCGATCTTCTGCAGCACGTCGACAGCCTCGTCGGGGTCAAGCTCCTTTAGCGCCTGGAGTAGTCTATTCAACTCCACCCACCTAACGATCCCCTCCACAGTCTGCTTATCAGCTATCTCCAGGATCCATGCAAGAGTCCTAGGAGATAACGCTGCCAAGGCTCGCCTAGCGGCGCCCTCGGATAGCCTAAGTATTATATCGTGGAGGTCTGGGGGCTCAAGCACCCTCTCCAGGGTGCCAGCAAGCTCCGGCCTACTCTCCAGGAAATCCTGCAAGATATCAACAGCGTCTGGACCAACATAGCTGACCTCTATACGGGCTTCCGGATCCTTAACCACACTCCTTATGGCACCCTCTACATCCTCAATCTCCCTGGAGATCTCTATAATGAATAGTAGGACCGCCATCTTATCTTCAACATACCCTAGGCTAAGCAGGATGTTGGCACCTATACCAGTCAGGCTCCTTGTGACATCTTGCAGTAGTCCTGGCCGGTCCCTAGTCTTAATATAAGCTATCACGTTAGGCAATACCCTACACCAGTCAGTATAGGAGGACAGGCTACTCATAATAAAGTAGGCCGGGCACCTTGTGTTCAACAGGATTGCTACCAGTCATAGTTAATATACATAATCTAGGATTAGATAGTTTATTCCACGCGGGTGGCGGACATGTTGTATAGGATAATCACAGCACTATCCAGCCTGGCAAGGACTGGATGGATGCTCAGGGGGGTCCCCAGCACGCTCGCGGAGACCGTTGCAGAGCACTTGTTTGCATCCGCAGTCATAGCACTCGAAGCGGGGTACAGGCTCAAGGATGAGGGTGTGGAGGTCGACCCCCATAAGGCAGCGGCTATAGCACTGGCCCATGATATGGGGGAGGCATTGATCGGGGACATTGCCAAGGTCTCAGGCATCGACAAGACCAGGGTTGAAGAGGAGGCTGTGGCACGCATCAGTGGCTGGGTTGAGCAGCTCTACAAGGAATTCGAGCACAGCTCAAGTATTGAGGCTAGGATTGCTAGGGCCTCAGAGCTCGCTGCAACGATACTAAGGGCTAGAAGATACATGACTGAGGGGTTTAAGGATGTTAAGGAGATCGAGGAATCATCAATAAAAGCCCTGGATAAGGTAACAGCCGGCGATGAAAAGCTGAGGAAGATAATGATGGATCTACTGGAGGCCTAGCGTGTAGACCTGTGAAGCCCGCCAGAGACTGGGATCAGCGCACCATTAATATATCTGGCCTGGGGCGATGCCAGGAAGGCGACGAGCCATCCTATATCCTCCGGAGCCCCAACCCTACCTAGGGGGACCTCCCCGGCGAGCGACTTGAGCTCGTCATCGATGCTAGTCCCCCTAGCCTTGGCCCTCATAGCAGCGACCTCCCTAAGCCTATCAGTCAATATATAGCCTGGAACAATACCGTTAACCCTAATACCCAGGCTACCAAGCTCCCTGGCTAGAAGTGTAACCAGCCCGTGGAGTGCCGGCCTAAGCACGCTACTAGTAGCTATGCCCGGGAGCGGCTCCCACGCGGCTATACTAGTTATGACCGTGATTGAGGGGTTCCTAGACTCCTTTAGGAAGGATATAGACTCATAGATGATCTCCAGCCCAGCCTCAACCAGCAACCTATAACTAGCCCTCCAAGAATCCATCCCAAGCTCCAGGAACCTGCCCCCAGGGGGAGGGGGAGGGATGAATACAACGGAGTCTAAGCCCCCAAGCGCCTCCACGGCTTCCCTAACAAGCCTAGCACCAGCACCCTCAACGCTAAGATCCGCCTCTATAGGATGAGCATCGACACCCATAGCGTCCAGCTTCTCCGCGGCACGTCTAAGCCTATCAGGATCCCTACCAGTAATAGCCACCCTTGCACCACACGAACCAACGACCTTCGCAACCCCAAACCCGATCCCTGAGGATGACGCAGTAACTAGTATTCTAACCCCAGACAAGCCCAGGCCGCAGAACCCCCCCATAACACCACCCACAAGTACACATATTGGTTGTGGTGCGGCCGCCGGGATTTGAACCCGGGATCACCGGCTTGGAAGGCCGGCGTCCTAGTCCAGGCTAGACGACGGCCGCCCGCGCAGGTCCTGCTGTTTTATGTGGGTTATGGTTGGGGGGTTAATAGGATTTAGTGGGGCCTGTGACTGGTATTGGGTTTATGGTTGGTGTTCTTCCTTGGCTTCTATTCTTGCTAGGAATAGTAGTGCGGGTAGTAGTATCTTTACCGCGTCGTCCATTGTTGTGACTGTATGCCCCATGTCAGGTGCTATATGGGCCTCGAAGCTCTTGCCCTTCTCAAGCGCCTTCTCCATGAACTTGAGTATCGGTTTTAACGGGGTTCTTGTATCGTTTTGAGGGTGGATTATACATAGGGGTTCTCTAATATTGTCTATATGGTTTATGGGGCTCCTCTCCGCCATAAGCTCCCTCTTCCCGGCGAATAGTAGCTCGATGAACCCGCGGAATACGGCATCGCTTAGACCATACATCTCCACCCAGTCCACTATGCTTGCCCCAGCTACGCCTGCCTTGAAGAGGCCTGGTTTCCTTGTTAGGGCACACATGGTCATGTAGCCCCCGTAGCTGTAACCCATAACGTATATCCTACCAGCCAGCCCGCTCTCCAGAGCCCACTTTGCCGCTGACGCAACATCCTCTAGCTCTCCCCCGCAGGGGTCTCCTATGATCTTAAGCCTCCACTTCTCCCCATACCCCGTGCTACCCCTATAATTGGGCATGACCACGTTGAAGCCTATTGATGCTAGTGACGCTGCAAATACGTCCCAGGCGTCGGAGTCCTCCGCGAAGGGGCCACCGTGTACAAGTACTACTGTAGGCCCCCCGTCACCTGCTAGCCCGCTCTTTAGCACGTATGTCGGGACTGTGGAACCATCGAAGCTCTTGACGTCGACTAGCCTACTCTCGGCTAGTGCCGGGGGCAGCCATGTGGGGAGGCTGCCCTCAAGTAACACTCGATACTCTCCACTTGCGGGGTCGAGCTCGATTATGCGGGGCGGCCTGGATAGGCTTGTATGGCTAAGGATTATCCTGTCATTATACGTGTAGGCGGACCCATGTGTGCCGGGAGGCGCTTCTACATCCCTCCCATCTAGGAAGACCCTTGTCCTGCCCCTTTTACCAGCGATTACTACCAGGCTGCCGTCTGGCGTCTCCTTTATGTAGGGTATGCTGGTGGGGTTGAACCTAGATAGGTCCTCATACGGTAGCTCAAGCCTTGAGGACTCCAGTGTATCCGGGTCTAGAGTCCTTAACTCTGCGTAGTCTGGCCCCTCATATATGTGGATTAGCCCATACCTTCTAGTGTAAACGGGGGAGTATACACTACCCTCCCCGGGGTCATATAGCCTGGTCTCCCCAGTCCTAGTGTCTGTGAGGAATATGATCGAGGACCCCGGCTTCCCCGGGGGGAATAGCGATCCCACGGCTAATCCATCCTTATAGTCGTTTACAACCGGTATACCCTGAAAGTCCGCCACCCTAACTATGCCCCCATCTCCAGCGGTGTAGAGGGACATCTTGTCACGGGTGGACCCGGTGTACAGGATGAGATCCCCCTTATCGACTACACTGATGACTCTGAGAGGCTCCATCCCCTCTAAAGGCTCCTCCACGCCCGGCTTATCAACCCTAATAGTGATCAGTATATGCTGCTCCTGCCCCCGCGTAGTGTCTCGGCCTATCACAACCCGCTCTCCCCAGTAGGGAGGCTCCGCATACAAGTTAACCTTGCCCCTGTTTAGACGCGTCAAAGAACCCTTTGACGGGTCATAGGAGTAGAGATTAATAGCACCCTCCCTAAAGGATGGGACCAGGAGCCTGCCACCCGCTAGTACACCCCTAACCCCATACTGCTCTATCGATAATAACTCTTCAAGCCTAGACACGATTACAGGATAGCTAGTCAAAACCATGGCACATGCACACCACTCCATACACGAGCATACACTACTATTTAAACTATAAACAACACCATCACGGAAACAAGGTTCCTTCAAAATACTTTAATATTATTAACAAGCCGGTCAAAAAGGCCACTACGACGATATTAATACTTAAAGTATAGTTTAAGAAGTATGAATGACGCTATTGTAGCAACTGCTACCGAAGAAAACAATATATTCTGCAGGATTTACAAGGTTAAAATCGGATCTATAATTACCAGGTCTCAATAAATACCGGGCCAAGGGGGATAAACAATATTGTATGAGGAAGATCGATATGCAGGCCATGCATATTAAACAACCCATCGCAATGCCGAGACCCGTCACGGTTAACCCTGGCATGGGTAGAGTGGGGAGATGAGGTCAATATGAATGCGTCAAGTCAAAGCGAGGCTGTAAAGATAGATAGTGTTACAAAGAAGTTTGGGAGGACAGTAGCATTAGATAATATACACTTCAGTATTAGGCATAGATCGGTCCACGCACTACTAGGCCATAACGGGGCTGGTAAAACCACTACCATAAGGCTTGTTGCAGGGCTCCTAAAACCCGACCAGGGCAGTGTCAAGGTATTCGGCCATGACCCCTACAGGAACCCGGGAGTAAAGAGTCTCATAGGCTATGCAGGAGAGTATGAGGGGTTATACAACAGCCTAAGTGTCAGGATGAACCTTCAACGATTCTGCAACCTAAAGATAGGTGACAAGCAGAGATGTATTGATGAAGTTGAACGAGTATCAAGCAACTTCGAGCTACACGATATACTGGATAAGAAGGCCTCAGAGCTATCAGCAGGAAATAGGCAACGCGTAGTACTAGCCCGGGCATTTATCGGGAGCCCGAGGCTTATACTCCTAGACGAGCCACTCAACAAGCTAGACCCGGTGTGGAGGAGGAGGATCAAGGACCTCCTCAAGAGATACGTAGAACTGGAGGATGCAACTATCCTATACTCCACCCACATACTATCCGACGTAGAAGAGCTCTCAGAGAACGTTACAATACTGAGGAGGGGAAGGCTTGTATACCATGGAAGCCTGAACGAGCTACTCTCCACCTCGGAAAAGATAGTAATCAGGATTAGGGGCGATATAAAGGTTCTACACTTAATAAATCAAGAATTTAAAGATAAGGTGACAAGTATAGTAGAGAAAGATAATTATTTAACGCTGAATTTCGAGAACATGAAGGATGCATACGGCCTACTAGCATACATTATTAGGAATAAACTAGAGGTTAAGCAACTGGAACTTAAAAGGACTACTCTAGAAGACATCTATATTGAGTACTACTTAGAGGGTGTCGACAATGAATCCGAGAAGTACAACTAGGTATATTAGAGACGGCATTCAAGAAGCACTATTCACGTTGAAAACGAATATATTTATGATAGTAGCCTTCACGTTATTTGTAATCATATATATGCCGCTTGCCATCGATAATATAGCCAGTGCCGACTATCTTGGCAATGTCGCGAGTAATGTAAAATTAAGCTTTATTTTACCTATTATTATAACATATAACATATTATTCGCACTCCTTATAAGTGTAATTATAGCGTCCGCTATTGAACAGGAGAAGACTAATCATGTCCTAGAATACCTGTTTATTTATTCGAATTATGGTATTGGCGAGTTTTTGCTTATAAAGCTCTTGTCAAGCCTGTTTCTAGGACTAATTATAGCTATACCATACCTGCTATTATTATATTTTGTTATCAGTATTTATATTAATATCAGTTTATATGTTATATTGTTAATATTTATTTCTATTTTGTTTTCCACAGTATCATATACGTATATTATGGTTATGATAGTATTAGTGCTTAATCCTCGATATTCTACAACAATAAAGTTTTTTATAATAATCCTTGTATACCTGCTAATATCCGTTATCGCAAGGAGGATGCAGAGCCCGGAATCGGTCCTCACGTTGAACGTAACTCTGTCTAAACTGGTTCTTCCCAGCTATATTGTATCAGCGTTTGTTTTAGTAGTTTCTATAATTATATACTATATTATGAAGGATAAGATTGTGGAGCTGTCTCTAAGAGGGGGGTAGATTAGAGGTGGCTAGGCTGGCTACTATAATCGTCTCTGCCTCGTTGTTAGCAGTGTTTTTAACCTTGTTTTTGACTTATGTTCTTGAGGGTATGGGTATTAAT
>JALWGG010000165.1 GCA_027013765.1 Acidilobaceae archaeon | reverse complement strand
ACTATGTACAGTATCAGCGCGCCGCCGTATATAAGGTATAGTACAGCGTTCCATGCTATCCTCGACTCGGGATTGAAGCCTGTGTAGAAGTGGTATGAGGCCAGTGGATGCAGTATATCGCTGAACACTAGTATGACGCCTGGTACTAGTAGTGCTAGGGCGCTCCAGGAGACTATCCTAGCCTCGCCCTCCAGCTTCTTATCCCCGATCAGGTATAGCCTGATCGCCATCGAGTCGAACACGCCTCCGCTTGCTAGGGCGAAGAATACGTAGCCGACGACCATCATGCCCCATGGTATGAATGCCTGCTCCCCGGCGGTGGAGGTCCTGTAACCAGCTATACCTATAATGAAGAGGGCCGTGAGGATTAGGGATATGATTAGGGCCCCACGCATACCCATCACCTCCTACCCTTAGAGGGGAGTATATAGAGGACCTTGGGCTCTGTGCCAAGAGCCTCCATAAGCCTTACAGCCCTGCCCTCAGTCCTCTCAATTACCTCATCCTCATAGCCGAATAGCCTAGCGTTGAACGCACACGCCTCGACACAGGCCGGGGTCCATAATCCTCTTCCGTTCTTCCTGTGGACGCAGAATGTGCACTTGTCTGGGTATCCTGAGAGGAAGCCTTCCTCGTTGGGCGCCTCACCTGTTAGTGGCCTCCTATATAGTGTCCTGGCGCCGTAGGGGCATGCCGCTATGCATGCACGGCACCCGACACACTTTTCATGGTCTAGCCTGACTACTCCATCCTCATCTATATACGTGGCCCCGGTGGGGCACGCCATCTCGCAGGGGGCGTTATCACAGTGCTGGCACTGTATGAATATTGGGGTGTCCTTTGAAAGGCCCAGCTCCAGCCCTGCATACTCTGGCTTAGTCCTTGCATGGTAGATCGCGTCCTCGGGGAGCTCTACACTATCCCCATTCTGCCGTGCTATGTTCTCCCTTATACACGCAATCACACACGCCATACATCCTGTGCAGCTGTTAAGGTCTATAACCATCATAACACGCCTAGCCACGACCCATCACCCCCTCCTAATCCTAACACGCACATCATTCTGGATCGCCCTGCCACCCTCCTCGGGAAGCATGTTGTCGAGCTTATGCAGCATGTTGGTATTGATCCCGTTTCCACCGGTCCTGTGGAAGAGGCGTAGCCTCTCCTTAGAGCCATCACGATACTCCACGACGATCTCCACGTCCGCCGGGCCGGGGTTGGTTGCATGGGGCGCCACAACTACTGTTGGGTGGACCCAGTCAGTAACCCTTGCCTTGGCCCTTAAGGAGCCTCCCGGGCCTTCAAGGATTATATAGTCCCCATCCTTTATGCCGAGTCTCCGGGCCTTCTCAGGGTGGATCTGAATGCCATCCATCTTATCCCATTTAAGCGTGTCGTGGGTTAGCTTGGTGAAGCGGATCCACATGTTGGTGGCAGTCATCCTATGGCATATATCGACGGCAACCGCCTCATCGTCACCCAACGGGCCCCCATCCATCCATGCGGGTGGTATCCATACCGGGAAGGGGTTGTAGTGGCTCTCTTTGAAGGCGTGGTCCCTATATGACTGGAGGCCCTTCACATTTACAATCTCTATCTCACCCGTCACCGTGTAGAGCGACTTACCCTTGAGTGGGTGGTAGATGGGGGAGCTGTACAGGGTTACAACACCATTCTTGAGGAGCTCGTCCGGGTCTATGCCGAGGTCCTCCGCCTGCTTCCTCCATATGTACTCGTGGTCTCCCAGCTTCTCATACAGCTCAGAGTTGCCTGGGTCTAGGCGTTTCCCGAGCTCCTTGAGGATCCACCAGGCAGGCCTCACATCATATCCTGGAGGCGGGTCGATCACCTTCTCCACCACTGTAACCTGCCCCATCCCGGTCTTGCTTGGCGCGAAGAGCGATGATGCCGAGGCTTCGAAGAACATCGGTATAGGTAGTATCAGGTCTGCGTATACGCTTGTCTCATTGAATGTCGTGTCGATCACAACAACATAATCCACCTTCTTCAGCGCTTCTATAACATCCTTGGAGCCTTGGACGTGTGCTACAATATTCTCATTGAACACGATAACCATCTTTATCGGCTTAGGCTTCCCGGTTAGTATCGACTTGACTGCAAGCATGCTGTAACACTTAGTCTTTATAAACGTATACCCCTGCTTTTCCCAGTACTTGTATAGGGGCTCGCCCTGCGGGCCTTTACCCTTCACACCAATAATGCTTAGGGGAGACTTTATCTTAGGCTTCTTATTCCATGCAACACCTCCACGTGAACCTATGGAGCCTAGAAGCGCGTTTATAATGAATATTGTCCTGAAGAGCATGCCCTCGCTACGGTACCTGGTCCCCTTGTATCCCGGATCTATGAATGACCTTGGAGCCTCATATGCTAGGGTATGAGCTATCCACTCGATATCCCTCGCGGGCACTCCAGTGACCTTCTCAGCCCACTCAGGCGTGTAGCCCTTTACAGCCTCCCATAGCATTGCCAACGCGGTCCTTGCATGCCTGCCATTAATGTCTGCTTCAGCCATGGGGTCCGGACTTACAGCCTCCACCTTGGGCTTAACCTTTGAATCACTCCTATCCAGGACCATATACGTCTTCTTACCCTGCATCTTGGGGTTGTCCTCTAGACCTACGGGCTCCAGTGTGTCTGTATAGATCAGCATGGGGGCGTTGGTATACCTCACTATATAATCCTCATCATACAGCCTGTCACGTATGATCACATGTAGTATAGCCAGTGCCACTGCCAGGTCGGTGCCGGGTGGGACAAGGTAGTACTTGTCGGCCAGCGCCGTCAGCCTGGACTTTCTGACGTCGAAGGCAATAATCCTCATCCCCCTCCTCCTACCCTCACTAAACATCTTGCTCCAGGGAGCAGCCACTATCCCCTCGACGGGGTTCCTACCCATGAACACTACTAGTTTTGCATTCTCATAGTCAGGCCTGAAGGAACCTGGTCCCAGTAGCTTGCCGAATACCCACCACGCAGCGTAGTCTATTGCAGTATGACACGTGTCACAGTGCTTAGTCACATTGGGGATCCCAACGATCTCTTTGAAGAACCCGGAGACTATGCCGGCCTCGCATCCCTGATGGGAGAACACTACTACCTCGTCCGGGCTATACCTATTCAGCATCTCGACCATGAGGTCTAGGGCCTCATCCCAGCTGACCTCTTTAAACCTCCCCTCCCCCCGGGCTCCAACCCTCACTAGAGGCCTCTTGATCCTCTCCCTCAATAGCCTAGCCTCAAATATGGCATGAGGCCTTCCACAACATGCATACTGGCTGTCATACCTACCATCTGAATTATACACAAGAGTCTCTATAAC
>JALWGG010000164.1:863-3385 GCA_027013765.1 Acidilobaceae archaeon | reverse complement strand
AAAGATACTATTGGCAGAGAAGATAAAGGATCTAGACGCAGAGGTTAAGATGAAGCTGAAAGAGTACAATAGACTCATGAAGCAGAGGAGGGCTCTAAGTAACCTAATTAGGCTGAAGAAGTGGGAAAACAGGCTTAAGGAGAAGGGCATATGGGAGAAGATTAAGAGTGTCGAGACAGACAAGCTAATGCAGATGCTTACAAATGTAGAGTTTACAGATAAGATGTTCGAGGAGAACATAGACAAGATAAACGAGGTCCTCGGCCAGGAGATAGCATCAATGGAGATAGACCAGTCAACAAAAGAAATACTACAGCTATGGGAGAAGGTAGAGAAAGCAGAGCTAACCCCAGAAGTAGTAGAGGAGAAGCTAAGCGTAAAAGTAGAGGAAAAGGAGGAGGAAAAAGAAAAAGAAACGATATAATACTATAGGGGGTTTACATGGCAGTAGATGCATCAAGCTTCATCTACCAAGAGATAAAGAAGGCCAAGAAAAAACTTGACGCAGCCATGGAAAGAGGAGACTATGAAGCAGCTGCCAGACTAGCAAAACGCATCTCCGAGCTCTTCAGAGAATTAGCTAGAGTTAGGAAATGGGGCAGGGAAGAGGCATTATCCATGGCAGAAGAATATAATCAGCTATACCATAAGCTAAGGCGAGGCGAGATAGAGCTTGCTAGCAAGCCGAAAATACGCGTCTCCAGAGGGGAGAAGAAGGGCGAGGCTAAACATAGCGAGTCTAGCGAGTTAGACGAGGAATTTGATAGAGAGGCTGAGAACCTTATAATGAGAGCCGATACAACATGGGACGACATAGCAGGGCTTGAAGATGTGAAGAGGGCATTAATGGAAGCCATATACTATAGCCTTGCCAAGCCAAGCGACCCCGGAGTAAAACTGACACCACCCAGGAGATTCCTCCTTTATGGGCCACCAGGCACAGGTAAGACCATGCTTGCCATGGCAGCAAGCAACATGCTCAAAGCAACATTCATAAATGTAAGCGTTGACCGCGTCCTTTCACGCTATGTAGGAGACTCCCCACGAATGATCTCAGCCATATTTAGACTCGCATATAGGAAGGCACCCAGCATCATATTCTTTGATGAAGTAGAAACACTTGTCTCTAAGAGAGATAGTGGAAAGGAAGCTGCAACCGGGCTAGTCCAAACATTTCTGACCGAACTGGATGGCTTTAAGAGTAAGAAGCTCGATAAACCAGTGATCGTTATTGCTGCAACAAATAAACCGTGGATACTAGATGAGGCTATATTATCTAGATTCGAGAAACGAATATACATACCACTACCAGATTGGGAGGCTAGAAGAGAAATCTTCAGATTGAATATAGAAGGTAAAGGATTAAAACTAAAAGATATCACCTATGAAGAACTTGCAGACATAACAGAGGGATACTCTGGACGTGATATAGCAAATGCCTGCAGAGAAGCGACGATGATGATGCTTAGAAGAGCGAATCCAAACATATATACAAAGTTAACATCGATCAAAAGCCTCTCAGAGCTAGAGAATATAAAATACAATGTAGAACCAATAACCAGGGAAGAAATACTAGAGGCTATAAAGAAGGTAAAGCCACCCATAACTAAAGAAGAGTTAAAGAGGTATGAGGAGTGGGGTAAAGGTGGTTGAAAGTGCAAATAGCCCTTGTATGGTATAAAGACGACGCTAAAAGTACTACATTGGAACATCAGAAGAACTATTTCCTAGGACGACTCTCAAACAGCGATATCGAGATGTATAAAGACAGGGATCCGGACCCGTTGGGTATATATCTTTATACAACGACAGGTGAGCTGTTAGTTAACAGCGGGTACAGATCTATAGTAGTTGGTAGAAGGCATGCGCTACTAACACCAACCCAAGATGGACTTATAGTAAAGGATCACGGCAAGAACGGGAACGGGACCCTAAATGGGACATACATCTCTGAAAAACGTATTCCAAAAGGGGGCTCGTCAAGAGCTCATCCTGGAGACGTGATTAGATTAGCAGTAAACGGGCCATCATTCTTCATTGCGAAAGTAGTAGACAATAAGATTGAAATACCAATAAAAAGCGAAATACCCATAGAAATACCTGTTGGGCTTGCTAAATACATGAAAACAATATTAAATAAACCTATTGGGAATACCGAGGTCACTGTGATCCAAGAAGGAGTATACAAGATTAGTGACAATATCATAGTTAGGGCAGAAAAAACTAGTGACAAAGAAAGACTGCTTAAGTTCATGTACTCCTTAAGAGGTACAGTAAGTGATATAATTATCGCATATCATAGAGGAGACCACGAGCATGCAAGGAAAAGGTTAGAGCTATTATTAAATGAACAATATAGCTCATGGCTTAAACAGGTAGAAGGATGTGAAGGATTAAAGAGTAAGTATACCGAGTTACATCATTTTGTATCAATAGCGGAGTCTGGGCTAGATGTTGTGCGCGATGTGATTGGTCGTTTGGAAGAATTATCTAGTTTAGTTGATTCATGTATACATGTAATC
>JALWGG010000164.1:0-853 GCA_027013765.1 Acidilobaceae archaeon | reverse complement strand
TCTAAATATTATGTAATAAAGATGGGAAAAAGGATTTTTATCTGTCTATTTTCTCCTTCTTTTTCTACTACTTTGCACTTTGGCTATTATGGTTCGCTTCTGGTCTTGTATTGATAGTTGTATTAGTTTTCCATTCGGATTTATTATTATCACTTCATCTATTATTCTAGTCCCGCATGCCAAACATTTATAGTATCTAATTAATCTTCTAACCCCGTTGCTTGATTTTTCTGTTTCCAACGTATATTCCATTGGTATTTTACATTTTGGACATAATACCATATTTCTACCATTTGTCATCATATGGTTCACCTCGTCTCGCTATGTTAATTCTATGCCACAGTTTACCGTGTTTCCGTGGCTGCACACAGTCTGGCTAGCCATATATTAACTGAGTTTAGAGGAGGGTTATAAGTATCCTTGCATATCCTCTAGCCTGGAAAACCTACTGGGGTGTATATGCCTTGACGGGATATAAGATAAGGGATAGGAGTTTGGCCGACAAAGGTTACCTACAGTTGAGCTGGGCTGAAATGCATATGCCCGTATTATATTATCTACGTAAAACCAAGTCGGGAGAAAAACCTTTGAAGGGCTATCGCATCTCTGCAGTACTCCATGTCACCAAAGAGACTGGCATCTTAGCCATGACGTTAGTAGATTGGGGGGCGGAGGTCTATTTAGCGGCTAGTAACCCTCTATCAACACAGGATGACGTTGCAGCAGCACTAGTTGATTATGGGGTTAACGTTTTCGCGTGGAGGGGCATGTCGACCGAAGAGTACTTCTGGGCAATACGCAAAGTAGCTGATGCTAGGCCTGACATGGTTATAGATGATGGAGGAGATTTACA
>JALWGG010000163.1 GCA_027013765.1 Acidilobaceae archaeon | reverse complement strand
CAGCTGGACCGGATACCATACCAGAGCCATATGCGGGCCACCAAAGCCTGGGACCAGGGGCTAATGAAGGACCATACAATACCAATAGAGAGGGGTGGGAGGATCCTGCTGGATAGAGATGAGGGTATACGCCCAGATACAAGGCTTGAAAAACTAGCAACACTCAAACCAGCATTCACAGAGAGAGGACCTCATACAGCTGGAAACAGTAGCCAGCTTAGTGATGGAGCCGCCACACTATTACTAGCTAGCGAGGAGGCAGTCAAGTCTTATGGGTTGAAGCCTAAAGCAGTCATCAAGGCCTGGAGCTTTGCAGGCGTCCATCCAAAAAGATTCCCAGTAGCCCCCGTGAAGGCCGTAAAGCTGTTGCTTGAGGTCCTAGGGTGGAGGGTTGAGGATGTAGATTACTGGGAGAACAATGAGGCATTCGCGGTCAACAGCTACATAATGAATAGGGACCTAGGGATACCATATGACCGGTTGAACGTGCATGGGGGCTCCATAGCAGTAGGCCACCCCCTAGGATCCACTGGTGCTAGGATAACTATAGAGCTGGTAAATGTCCTCGAAAAAAGGCAGGCGGCTAGAGGCATAGTTAGTATATGCCATGGGCTGGGAGGCGCTGCGGCTGCTGCAATTGAAAGGGTATCCACAAGGAGCTAATCTTTATCGCCATGTTTATGGAGGTCTAGTTCCGCTATAGCCTTCCCAGTAGCCCTCTTAACAGTCTCAAATAATACTTGCTCTATGAAGTGTTGTGTTATGCAGAACTCGCATGGCTTCAACTTGACCGCGATATCTTTGATGATCTCTGACTTGTCTTCGAACAGCTTTGATAAGATATGTTTAACATCATCCTTTATATAGTCTGCGAGGTCCTCAAGGACCTCGTCAACCTCGGGGGACCCGGTGTAGGCATAGTACTTATCCCTAGCCTTATACTTGAGGACCTTCCCGACCCTTACAAGCTCCACCAGGCCTGCATCCTTAAGGACTGCTAGATGATATCTTATAGCGTTTGGCGTCTTCACGATCCCACGCTTTCTTAGGGATTCTACTATCTCTATAACGCTCATTGGACCCTCTTCAAGCATTTCAAGGATCATTATTCTTAACTCATCGCTCAACGCCTTAACCTCTTCAAGCCTAATCGGATAGATCTTCCCTCTACTCATCCTTACCTCCCCCCGGGGGTCCATCTTTTAAGCGTTAGCGACCACCCGGTCACTGATATGCTACTCATAGCCATTGCCATCCCCGCTAGCTCGGGCTTGAGCATTAGCCCCATGCTATTATATAGTAGTCCAGCGGCTATAGGTATCAGCGTGATATTATATATAAAGGCCCAGAATATATTCTCGATAGCCTTCCTCCTAACCCTTTTAACGAGCTCAATAGCATTTATCAGGCCTTTAAGGCCTCCAGACACTATGATTATCTCTCCAGCCTCCTTTGCTATATCTGTGCCTCCACCCATCGCAATACCTATATCAGCCTGGCTTAGGGCTATAGCATCATTTATCCCGTCGCCGACCATTATTACTACTTCTCCCCTACGCTGCAGGCTTTTTATATACTCGGCTTTGCCCTCAGGGCTTAGGCTGGCTTTATACTCGGCTATGCCGAGTCTCTCTGCCACGGCTCTAGCAGTGTCGTGATGGTCCCCTGTGACCATGACTACCCTTAACCCCATGTCTGATAGCTTCTTAACGATGCTCCTTGCTTCGGGCCTGGGCTCGTCTCCAACAGCTATCAGCCCTATTATCCTGGATCCTAGTGCAATGTATACAACTGTGTATCCCATCCTCCTCAGCGAGTCTACATCTCCCTGGAAAGAGCTTACATCGATGCCTATACCCTCTTCCATGAGTTTATCATTACCTACAGCCACCATAACTCCGTTAATGCTAGCAATGACTCCCATCCCGGTGAAGCTATCAAAGCTACCAGGCTCATCAACGCTTATCCCACGGGACCTAGCCTCCTCAATTATGGCTTGCGCTATAGGATGCTCGCTCCTCAACTCTGCTACTGCTGCATAGTAGAGGACATCCCTTACCGTATACCCGTTATACGCCTTTACATGCCTTACACGGGGCCTGCCCTCGGTAAGGGTTCCCGTCTTATCCAGTGCTATTACTGTTGCCCTAGGCAGCTTGTCCATAACGCTTGGATCCTTTATAAGCACTCCTAGCTGGGCTGCTCTCCCGAACCCTGTTACTATAGCCATAGGTGTTGCAAGCCCTAATGCGCATGGGCATGCAACTACTAGGACTGAAACCATGAATAGTATAGCTTGCCATAGCGGTGCTCCAGCTATGTAGTACCAGTAGGTGAATGTTGCTATAGCCACTGTTATTACTATCCACGTGAATATGCCCGCTATCCTGTCTATAGTCGACTGTATCTTTGGCTTTGACGCCTGTGCGGTCCTAACTAGCTTGATCATCTGGCCCAATACAGTCTCCCATCCCACCCTTGTCGTGGATACTGTGATTGATCCCCTGAGGAGCGTTGTACCGGCGACAACAGGGTCTCCCTTAGCCTTTCTAACGGGCTCAGGCTCCCCTGTCAGCATGGACTCATCTACATACCCCACTCCATCCTTGATTACCCCATCTACTGGTATGGATTCACCGGGCTTCACGACAACCTCATCTCTGATCTTGACATCTCTAATATCTACAATGACCTCCTCTCCGCCCCTCTTCACTCTAGCCTTTTTAGGTTGTAGTTGTAATAGCTTCCTGACGGCCTCTCCCGTCCTGGCTTTCATCCTAGCCTCTAAGTACTTGCCAAGCAGTATGAAGGTCATTACAGCCGCTCCAGCTTCATAGAATGGCTCTCCCTTGATCAGCCCCAGGCTCATTGCTATTGATGATATATATGCAGAATAGGTTCCTAGGATTACTAGGGAATCCATGTTAGGCTTCCTGTTAATGAGTGCCCTGACACCTGTCTTCAGGAAGCGCATGGATCCAGCTACCATTGCTGGTGTTGCAAGCAGTAGCCCTATAATCCCCATTGGTACAGTGCTGCCTAAACCCGTGTATACTAGGAGTAGGAGTATTATTGTTGGAGGCATGGCTATTAATAAGAGCCTCTTCATCAACCTATACTCGCTCCTGGCAAGCTTCTCGGTTACATCCTCTATCTCGTCAGAGCTCCTCTCACTAACAATCTCCAGACCAAGCCGTTTCAAGTGGCTCCTCAGCTTTGACGGCGACACTGTTAATGGGTTGTATAGGATCTTCACCGTGCCCAGGGCACTGTTGGACTGGACCTTGAAAACCCCATCTATCTTAGACAACTCGCCTTCGACCCACTGGTCGTCCTCGGCAGACGATAATCCCTTAACAATGTCTACGGACTCCTCCTTGTAAACGTCATA
>JALWGG010000162.1 GCA_027013765.1 Acidilobaceae archaeon | reverse complement strand
GTATTAACATTCAATGGAGACAACTTCGACCTGCCATACATATATAATAGACTACGCAAACTTGGATTCAACCAAAAACTCATACCAATAGAGAAGCATCAAGACTACATTACATTCAGGCATATTCTACACGTGGACCTATACAAACTCTTCGACATAAAAGCACTCCAAGTATATGCATTTGGGAGCAAGTACAGGGAGAAGAACCTAGACGCTGTGGCATCAGCACTACTGGGTATGAAGAAAGAAGAGTTAGAAGGAACAGTTTCTGAAGTAAGCCTTGAAAGCCTTATAAAATATAATATAAGAGACGCCCACTTAACAATGATGCTAACAACATTTGCCGGGAATCTTGTATGGAACCTAATAATCCTTCTAATGAGAATCAGCAAGCTCGGTCTAGAGGATGTAACCAGGACACAGGTATCAGGTTGGATTAAAGGATTAATGACATGGGAGCACCGCAGGAGGGGGTGGCTGATTCCGTCAAGAGAAGAGATCAAGAAGATAGGTGGAAAAGTTGCAAGCAAAGCAATAATAGAGGATAAAAAATATATGGGAGCTCTTGTACTTGAACCTCCGCAAGGGATATTCTTCAACGTCATGGTAGTAGACTTCGCCAGCCTATACCCGTCTATAATCAAGAACTGGAACCTAAGCTATGAAACCGTTGAGAACCCCAATTGTAGTAGCTACAAGTCAATAGACATCATTGATGAGCGGGGCAAAAAGATCTCTGAACACAAAGTCTGTATCGATATAAATGGAATAAGTAGCCAGATAGTGGGTATCATAAGAGATTTCAGGGTGAAGCTTTACAAAAAGAAGGCAAAAATGAAGGACCTCCCAGATACTGAAAGGCTATGGTATGACACTGTACAGGCCGCACTCAAGGTTTATATTAATGCTAGTTATGGAGTCTTCGGCAACGAGTCATTTAATTTATATAGCCCGGCCCTCGCAGAGAGCGTGACCGCAATTGGGAGACTAGTGCTTATGGATTCTCTCTCCAAGGCTAGGGAGATGGACCTGGTTATATTGTACGGCGATACAGACTCCCTCTTCATATGGGACCCCCCCATTGATAAGCTAGAGGAGCTAATAGCTTATGTTAGGGAAAAACACGGGCTAGAGCTGGAAGTCGATAAGGTCTTCAAGATAGCATTATTTAGCGGCCTTAAGAAGAACTACATAGGGGTCACAAGCGACGGTAAGATAGTGATCAAAGGAATGGTGGGCAAGAAGAGTAATGCCCCCGAATTTATAAAGAAAGAGTTTGCAAAAGCGTTGGATATCCTCTCCGAGCTTAGGGACCCCGAAAGTGTAGACTTGATCCTGGAAAGGCTCAGAAACCATATAAACAATGTATATAGCAACCTTAAGAAGAAACGGTATACCCTAGACGAGCTAGCCATAAACATAATGCTGAGCAAGAACCTAGAAGAATATACAAAGAATACACCACAACACGTTAAGGCGGCCATGCTACTTAAGAGATACGGGGTTCCCATAGAGAAGGGCTATATTATATCATTCATCAAATCCAGGGACAAGTTAGGAGTCAAGCCAGTGAGGCTTGCTAAACTAGCAGACGTTGACACATCCAAATATATGGAATACGTTAGAACAGCATTCGAGCAGATCCTACTGGCTACAGGTGTCAGGTGGAGCGAGCTTACAGGGTCGGCATCTAAAAGCCTAGAAAAACTCTTACTTAGGAGTGGATGAGGAGCGACTTCGGGACTGAAGCCGAGCAAGGCTTATGAAGACCCGTGTGAGGACCGACACTCTTAAGCAAAACACCACTTATACCCCTCAGGGGCTAATCATGGTAAGGAAGCCTCTAGGGGGGCGAGTACTAGTTCTGCTTAAAGGCATTGACGGATACATACTCTAGGAGGGTCGGGGGCTGTTGGCTGAAGAAAGAAGGCGTAGAGGCAGAGGCCAAGAAAGATATAGGGAGATGAGTGTAGCAGAGTTCTTCGCCAAGAATAAGGAGCTTGCAGGATTCGCAAACCCCGTCAGGGCGTTATACCAGGCTATTAGGGAGCTTGTAGAGAATGCACTAGATGCTACGGACACCCATGAGATCCTGCCAGAGATCTATATTAGTATACGTGAGGTCGAGGTTTATAGCGGGGAGGACGGCAAGTCTAGGAAGAGGTATTCGATAACAGTCGAGGATAATGGCATTGGAGTGCCCCCGACCGTTATGGCAGACGCGTTTGGAAGGGTGTTATTCAGTAGCAAATACGTCATTAGACAGACCAGGGGCATGTATGGGCTAGGAGTTAAAGCGGCAGTATTGTATGGGCAGATGACCGCTGGCAGGCCCGTGGAGGTTGTATCCTCCACAGTATCGAGCGACTATGTCTATATGAAGAGGCTCTACATTGATACAAGGAAGAATGAGCCTAGGATCGTTGAGGAGGGGCAATGGCGCAAGACTGGGCAGTGGCACGGGACAAGAGTCACTATAGTCCTAGAGGGCGACTGGGGGAGGGCTAGGTCTAAGATCCTGGAGTATATTAAAAGGACGGCAATTATAGCACCCTACGCCAACATAGTATTTGAGTCGCCCGATGGGAAGTTGTACCTGTTCCCGCGCGGGACGACTAAGATGCCGCCACCTCCTAGGGAGGCTAAGCCCCATCCTCATGGAGTGGACCTTGAGCAGATGAAGCTCATCCTTCAGACCACGTCATCTAAGACTATAGAAGACGTGCTCGTCAACGAGTTCCAGAGTGTGGGGAGGATAACGGCTAGGTCATTCCTGGAGTATGCAGGCATTGACCCAGCCTTAAAGCCCAGGGAGCTCTTGAAGAAGGAGAACCAGGATATATTGACGATGCTTGTAGATGCTATGAAGAGCTACACGAAGTTCAGGGCTCCCAGGAGCGACTATTTGAGTCCTATAGGAGAGGACCTCATCAGGATCGGGTTAAAGCGCATGTTCAACCCAGAATGGGTTGGAGCAGTGACTAGGAGTCCTAAGGCCCATCAAGGGCACCCATTCATTGTCGAGGCTGGAATAGCTTATGGAGGCAGTATACAGCCCCGGGAGGAGCCGCTCCTCTTGAGGTATGCGAATAAGATCCCTCTACTATATGAGGAGAGGGAGGACGTCTCCTACAAGGTTGTGAGTAGTATAAACTGGAGGATCTATAATGTGGACTTCCCGGCACCACTGGTGGTCCTAGTACATATAGCCAGCACAAAGATCCCGTATAAGGGTGTCGGGAAGGAGAGTATAAGCGATGTACCCGAAATAGAGGCTGAGATAAGGAATGCAGTCCAGGAGGTTGCACGTAAGCTAAAAACATTCCTATCGAGGAAGAGGAGGGAGGAGGAGGTTAGGAAGAAGATCATAACAATAGCGAAATACATACCCGAG
>JALWGG010000161.1:7590-10745 GCA_027013765.1 Acidilobaceae archaeon | reverse complement strand
CCATTGCCCTGCGCAGTGCATCGGCGATCCCTGGATCCACATCGAGCCCAGCCGTCTGGAGCAGGTTTAGCAGGTTGAAGCTCTTCCCGAATAACGCGATCCAGAATATCGGGGTGGATAGGCTTACAAGGAGTACCGGCTTCCTCTTAACCCACTTAACAACCTCCCTCCGGAATAGTACCAGGAGGGGGTCGACACTGCCCACCACGCCTCACCTCCTAACACTCCTAAGCATCCTCCTGAACTTGAACGTGTCTATACCCTCCTCACCCTCACTCAACGCCTCCCCGGTCAGCCTAATGAATACCTCCTCCAGGGTTGGCCTCACTATATTCATAGACTTTACCCTGAACCCTCCGATAGCCCTTGCTACTATGGGTATCGCCGAGTCTCCCCTTTCAACCCTAACCACAACGCGCCCTGAAATTATTGAGGCGTCGAGCCCCAGGCTCTCCAGGGACTCCAGGATCCCTTGGAGGTCCTCAGGGTCTACCGGCTCTATGTAGATCGAGTCGCCGGTCACCCTGGACTTGAGCTCGTCGGGGGTGCCTATAGCGACGATCCTGCCCCTATGCATTATGGCTACCCTATCTGATAGGGCCTCCGCCTCCTCCATGTAGTGGGTTGTAAGTAGTATAGTCATACCCTCCCCCTTTAGCCTGGTTATATGCCTCCACAAACCCCTCCTCGACTGGACGTCCAGGCCAAGAGTGGGCTCATCTAGGAATAGTACTGTGGGCTCATGTACAAGGCTCATCGCGATCTCAAGCCTCCTCCTCATACCCCCACTATACGTCGCAACCTTCCTATGGGCCGCATCCCAGAGCCCTATCCACTGGAGGACCTCCCTAGTCCTCCTCCTAGCATCGCTCCTATTCAACCCGTAGAGCCTTGCCTGAATGTACACGTTGTCCCAGCCAGTCATTTCATCATCAGCCGTGAGGTCCTGGGGGGCTAGCCCGATGACCCTCCTAACCCTCCCAGGCTCCTTCACAACGCTGAACCCCTCGATCAATGCATCGCCCCTGGTCGGCCTGAGCAGCGTGCTCAGCATCTTTATCGTTGTAGTCTTCCCGGCCCCATTGGGGCCGAGGAGGGAGAATAGCTCGCCCCTCCCGATCTTGAAGGAGACCCCATCAACAGCCCTGAAACCGTTAAACTCCTTGACGAGGCTCCTGACGTCAACCGCTACACTCATATTAACTGAACCCTTTACAGGGACATGGAGCCATACAAGTTTATACGCATATAGTCTATACTCTACTCCACTCTTTCGGATACATTACTTTAAATCCTACCCGCACTGCCTAGTCTAGAACTAGGTTGCCCGTCTTGAGGGTAGAGCCTGTACTATTGATGCTCCTGCTTGCCCCGGTACTCCTACAACCAGTGCATGCAGCGGGCTGGAGCACTTCCAGGTATATACTGTCCCCGGCACTGCCTGAGGCACAGGTCCTTGTGGAGGAGCTGGGAGGCCGGGTGATAGGCGAGTTATGGCTAGTCGACGGGCTAGTCATAGAGGCTAGCCCTGGGGCTGCAGGGGAGTTGATGCATATGGGATATACCATCACGGAGGACAGGGTATTGACCCTAATGACGCCCACAGTGGGCCCCGCCGGGGGTAGGTGGAGTGATATAGTCAACTCCAGCATAATGCACAGCCAAGGCTACACAGGTAGCGGGGTCAGGATAGCAGTATTAGACACTGGGATCGAGGACCTCCACCCATGGCTGGTCAGGGGTAATAAGAGCGTCGTCGCGGCGGAGTATGACGCTACGGGGACGGGGATAACTGATTACTGTGGAAAGAGGATCGGGATGCATGCAGGAGGCCTCCACGGCACTCACGTGGCTGGAATAATAGCAGGCCAGTCCGGGCGCGTGCCAGGGATAGCGCCGGGCTCCATACTGTATGACGTGATAGTGTTCCCGGAGCCCACGTGCATGGAGACCTATGAATCGGTGATAATACAGGGGCTACAGTGGGCTCTCACAGGGCCCGATGGAAGCTTTAATACAGGTGATGAAGCCGATATAATCAGCCTGAGCATAGGAGCAGTCCTGCACCCCTACACCCAGAGGATGATACTTGAGGGGAAGACGAGTAGCCCTCTGGTAAAGGCGCTTGAGAGGGCAGTTGCTATGGGTAGGATTGTTATGGCTGCAGCAGGCAACACTGGAGGCTCTCTGACAATAAACATGCTATGCCTTGCAGAGGGGGTTATATGCGTAGGGGCCCTCGACGACTCAAGGACCTCTGAACCCAGTGATGACACTGTTGCACCATTCAGCTCAAGGGGGCCCATACCATGGACTACACCAGCGCCCCACGTGATCGCGCCGGGGGTGAGTGTATACTCCTCAATACCAACCGGGCTTGCCGAGGACCTCAACTTGACGGAGCCGGGACTGCCCCTCAGCGGGACCTCAATGGCCGCCCCCCACGTCTCGGGGGTGGCGGCCGTCCTCATTGAGTACCTGAGGAGTATTAACGCTAGCTATACTCCATTGGAGGTCCTGGCTAGGCTAATAGAGGCTACAGGCCACCCGAAAACGTTCAACCCCCTCGACTCTGGGGGAGGGGTTGTTGACGCTTGGACCGCTTCTAGGGCGGAGATACTGATGCTATCCCACGGCAAGCCATGGATCTCGGCGGTACTGCCTGATACAAGCGAATACGCTATCGAGTTCAACATTACCGGTATAAGCGGTGGAACAGTGGATATAGAGGGTGTTGAGGCCTGGTTGGAGGACTACTATATGGGAGCGGCGCTCGACGGGGCTATAAGCGTAGACGCTCCAAGCCACATAGCTCCGGGGGGCTGGTCTAGGGGCGTCGTCAGGGTAAACCCGGGCCTAATAGAGCCTGGCGTATACTCAGGCTACATCACGCTATGGGCTAACGGGTACCGGTACAGGCTACCACTAGTACTGGTCAAGCCAATACAATTCACGGTAGCCAGCGGCATATCAAGCTCGTCAACGAGGGTAACAATATCGACAAACCCGCTAGACTACACGCTTTCAATGGCCAACACCACAATACTAAGCACGCCAGACGCGTCCATGGCCAGGCTAGAGTCCAGGAGGGGGATACTATCAGAGCTCCTCGTCATCTCACCTAGGGGAGAGCCCTTAGGCCAGACCCTAGGCCC
>JALWGG010000161.1:0-7580 GCA_027013765.1 Acidilobaceae archaeon | reverse complement strand
ACGTTATACTGGCATCAACACCACCCCTCGGAGCGATAGCCCCAGGGCTAAGGTTCCCGGCAACCCTTAGGATTGAGGCTGTGAGTATAAGCGGGGTCGTCGAGGACCTCGGCAGGAGGATAGAGGACCTTGGGAAGGGGCTGGAGGAGGTCAACACATCAATAGAAATGCTTTGGAGAGAGCTGAACAAGGTCCAGACGAGCATTGAGGCTGACAGACTGGAGATAAAGCGCATCCACTCCAACATCACACGCATACATGAGGACCTGGAGGGTGCCAGGCACGCCATACAAAGGCTACACGGGGATATAGAGGACCTCAAGCAAAAGGCCAACTCCACAGCCTACATGATAGGGCTGCTAGAGGAGCAGATAAATACACTCAGGGCAGGGCTACACGAAACCAATATGAGGGTAGAGGAAAACTCGGCTAGGCTAGATGAGCTGGAGGACAGGGCTTCGAAGGCCAACGCCAGGATCACTATCCTGGAAGAGGAGCTATCCAGGGTAGCAGATAGAGTGGAATTAGAGGGGGCTCGGCGCACTGCACAGGTGGAGGAACTCCAATCCCAGATCAATAACCTAAGGCGGGGAGCCCTACTACTGGCACTGGCAGTGGTTTTAGAGGCGGTAGTCATCGCCGGTCTAATACGTGGGAGAGGTAAACGTTAATGCCATGGAACACCAATACATACCCATGGGGCTGCACGTAGTGGCCGGGCTTAGAGGGTTTCTAAGAGACCTCGGGAAGGTCAAGAAGATATACCCCGACGTCCCCTCCATAGCGAGGAGAATGTTTGTAACAAACTCCATGGACGGGCTCCTGGCCGCCCTAGGAGTCAATATAGGGGGATACTCCCCCACCGGGGATCCCATGCTAATAGCGGCAAGCATAATGGGTGGAGGCGTTGCCATGGGAGTCATGAGCGGCATGGTGGGGGTATACCTCTCCGAGAAGGCTGAGAGGATCAGGGAGGTTAGAGAGCTCGAAAAGAAGCTCTCATCAAAGTTCAAGGAGGACAGCGTCTACTGGAGGGCGGCACGCCTAATCCCAATATATGTAGCCCTGTGGAGCGGGATAGGCATAGTCCTATTCCCAACGCTTGTGGCAGTACCATACATCATGGCGGCCGTATCAGGGTTTAGCATGAGAGAGGCCTTCATAACATCACTAGCAATGGCACTAGCACTTATGGGACTCCTAGGAGCGTATCTTGCAAGGATAAGCGGCGAGGACCCGCTGACATCAGCCTTAAGGGGCCTGGGCCTGGGAGTCCTAGCAGCTATAATGGTATACCTGCTCAAGGGCGTGCTTGGAGCCATATACTAGGCCTTCCCAGACTCATACTCAAGGCTTGCAAGATACATTACAAGCCCCCTATACCTTTCAGGGCCGGAGCTATCTAGTCCAAGCCTCTCAAGCCCCCTAACCACCGCTAGATCCGTTGTGGGCCCCAGCCTAAAGTCGTCCAAGACCATGGCTACAGCCAGCTCTGCAGTCCACTTTCCAACCCCATAGATCCTAGTCAACTCGCCAGCCACACCCCAGGGGTCGGCGAGGACCTCCCTCAGCCCAGGTAGTCTCCCCTCTACCTCTGCAGCCGCGATCTCCTTAAGGCTCCTGGCCTTAACTCTAGTCAGGCTATGCCTCCTAAGCTCCTCCACACTGGTGTTGTATAGTGTATCGGCCTCGGGATACCAGTAGAAGTCTACCCCATCAATATTCATGTGGACTCCATAACTCTCCACGAGCCTAGCCATGATCCTTACCGCCATCCTGAGGCTAATCCTCTGCTTGACAACCGAATCGATCAAGGCCTCATAGAGTCTTAGAAGCCTTGTAGGCCTAAGTCCCAGGTGCTTCATAGCAAGCCTATACAGTTTATCGTTACCCCGAACCTCATCCAGGAACCTGTTATAGTCGAAGTCTATCCTGAGCCTCTCAGCAACTATCCTGGAGACTGTATCAATGTCACCAGTAGTCCTACACTCTATAAGGGGCTCTAGGGGCTCACCACTTATCCTACACTCCACAGCCTCATACCCCTCCCCGGCAGGTGCTAGGCTCCTGCAAACCCCCCTACTATACACTACGGGGCTTGGAAGACCCTCTAGAGTGAATAACTCTAGGTGCCTAGTCACAACATATGGAGGCTTGGGCTTCAGCACGAAACTGCTCCACAACCCGGTAGACCTCTAGAAGAATGAATGCGTTCTAGACGGGTTTAAAACAGTCTAGGCCGCTCTCTGTAGCAGCCAGGAGGAGGATTCTAAGGATCCTGGCAATGGGGGCTTAGGGCTTTGGTTAGGGATGCTATTTAGAGAGTTTCCTAACCTCCTCCAGCGCCAAGTCAGCGTGCTTCTCCGCTGGCCTTATGTTCTCAAGTATCCTAGCTATCCTGCCTTCCGCATCTATTATGAACGTGGTCCTCCTACTGGATTTCACACCTTTACCCCTTACCTCTAGCACCCCATAGAGCTCGGATACCCTGCCGTCGACGTCGCTTAGCAGGGGGAATTGGAACCCGTATTTCTCGGCGAACTTCCTGTTCTTGTCTACGGGGTCTGTGGAGACTCCTAGCACTACTGCCCCGAGCTTCTCGAACTCGTTGTATAGCTCGTTGAACCTTATACCCTCCCTGGTGCATCCTGGGGTCATGGCTCTTGGGTAGAAGTAAAGGACCACTACCCTACCCCTATAATTGGATAGCCTAACCTTGTCCCCCGTATGTGAGGGTAGCTCGAAGTCGGGGGCCTCGTCTCCAGGCTTCAGGGCCATGATGCATTCCCAGGAAAATAGTAGGTTGGTGGTGTAGTTTTAACATGTTGTATGTAGGTGAAGGCTTCACCTCCTCTTTATATACCAGTAGGGTACCCCCACTAGGACTGCTATGACAGCGATCAGTATTAGTGTGAATGCTATCTCTGGGAAGTGGCCGTAGCCTAGCTCCGGCCAGGGCATCCTCCTCACGGTGGGGCCGTGGCAGTTTAGGCATTCCAGTGCGTTTTCAGCTGGCTGCACTCCATGGTTCACCTGCATGTACCTGACGTATGTGACATACGTCTTCCCATCCCAGCTTATGCCGGAAGCGTTGGCACCCTTCTCAGTGGCGAGCTTCACATTACCAGTTGCGAACGCTATCCCCACCTTTACTGGTACAGGCTTCCCCTCGCTGGGGGAGTAGGGGATTAGTGCCCTGTGCAGCTTGAATGGATATATCTTGGCCTCAGGGTCCGAGCGGTCGCCGCTAGGCTTGACGTAGTAGACGACTCCGGCGCTCTCACCGTTAACCGGGTCAAGGTTTAACTCGTCATCCTTTACCGGCTCTACCCTGTCGGGGAACGTGTAGGCCTCCCTCTCCCCATTATACCACGCGTATACGGGCTCCAGATTCTTGAATAGATACCATTTATCAGTATTACCAGTCTCTGGGTCTGGTACTGAGAACTTCCACCTCTTCTTGTCGGGGTGGAATGTTGTGGCGCTCCAATCCCTATACTTCTCCGTTGGATAGTCTCCATGCGCTATGTATGGTATGTGGCATGTCTGGCATGCAACCTTGTCGTGGAACGTGTTTAGGAACCAGCCCGTGACGCCGCCATGGGGATCGCTTGAATGGCACTCGCTACACTGCCTAACCTTCTCCCCAGGCCTCTCACCCTCCCTATCCCATGTGTCAACGCTTGACGTGGAGAACTTGTGCCCACTGCCGGGGTGGCAGTCGACGCAGGACATCCCATTCGCTATATGGACGTCGAATATCTTTCCATCCTTGGTCTTCCCAGTATACATGTCTGGGCCAAGGTTCGGCCTCTTTAGGTGGGGTCCACCACCACTGTATGCATGGCACGCCAGGCAGTTGGCGGTTGTAGGCACGTCTATGATATTCTTGGCTATATCAGTTATGTCCAGGTTTACAACGTATCTAAACCTCCCCTTCTCATCCTTAGTGACATTCTTTATCCCCTTAGCTATAGCCTTAGGGCCTGAGACGTAGAGCTCCGGGTCGGCATGGCATGCCAGGCAGTCTATATTACCTAACTGCTCCTCGCTAGCCTCCCATGAGGGCGGGAGACCCATACCAGTCCCATGGCACATACTACAACCAGTCAGCCCCGTGAAGCTGCCAACGAGGTCCTCATAACCTTCAGGAGCCTTCTTCAACACCACATAGCCGATCCAGTTGAAGGGCTTGGTACCATTGTCTAGGAACATCGCCATACAGAAGTCGTTGTAGGCCACCCTACCACCCACGAGTACCCTACCCTTACCCGTAACATCGTCTGCCCAGGAGGCCATCTGGTAATGATACGAGTGGAAGAACTCATACACCTCATCCTCGTGGCAGGAGATGCAAGATTTTGACCCTTCATATGTGGTGACGTTGGCTTCTTCAAAGAACTCGGTATGATCGACTACTTCCGGCTTGATAGGCTCGAAAGCTAGCTCGCCCTCCTCCCCTATAGCACTAGCCAGCCCAATTATGACTATCAATGCGGCGACTGTTATTATCGCAAGCACCTTGACGTTCATTATATCCACCAATACCATATATCAATATATACTAATGTAATATAAATAATCAATAACTTTGACATTGTCAAACTCAAGAGTGGGAGTATAACATGCATACCCTGAAACGCATCCCATAAAGGAGTATTAAGATAATGCTATAATAGACTATAAATAATCAAGTTTATAACAACATTATTATAGTCAATCCCACTCCCTGAAAAGAGACTTGCCAGGCCACCAGTTATACCTGCCTAAGACCGTCATTACCGCGGGCACGAGTACTGGGCGCACTATGAATGTGTCTATAAGTATTGAGAGAGCTATTGCGAGGCCCGCCTCCCTGAGTGTTGGGACCCTTGTCAGGAGTAGTGTGGAGAATGCCCCCGCTAGTATAATGCCGCAGACGGTTATGACAACACCCGTCCTCTCAACAGCCTCTAGTATAGCCTCATCCTCTCTTTTCCCACGACCAAGCTCTTCCCTTATCCTTGTGGTTAGGAATATATCATAGTCCATGCCGAGGGTTATCATGAGGCCTAGTACAATTATTGGGACCACCCAGTAGAGGGACGACCTCATAAATGACAGCACGCTTATCCTACTAGCCTCCTGTTCGAATGCGATCATTGCGAATGCGAGGCTTACAACAGTGCTAAATGCTATCGTTGCAAGAAGCCTCAACGGGACTAGTACAGAGCCGTAGCCTATTACAAGGTATGATAGTATCAGGAGGGATGCAAGGGGTAATGTTATCTTGAAGAAATCGCCCAGTATAGACTCTACCGCGTCAGCCCTTAATGAGGGAAACCCATCCACCATGACCCCGGGTGGGAGGGAGGTCCTCAGGCGTGTTAGTATATCATAGATCCTGTCATCCAGCGGGTCTATGGGTAGCCCAATGTTTAGGATTGTATACCCGCCACGGCTAGCTGTATCGAGCACTCTAAGGCCTAGCTCCTCAATAATGCTAGTAACACCCTCCAGATCCACGTCCGAAGGTGCTACCACGATTATCCTCGAATAGTACCAGCTAGGCAACGCGCTATCTAGTATCCTAGCAGCCTCAATATACTGGGAGTCCCGTGGAAGGCTGAAATAGATGTTTGCAGAGGGGGGCGTGTGTGCTAGATACAGGGCTAGCACTAGAGTGGCAACGATCATTGACAACGTCACGAGAGTACCATGCCTTATTGATCTAGACGCTATCCTCCTAAAAAAGAGCGCCTGGCCAGCAGCTGGCATATCCAGCCTCCTCCTAGGCCAGAAGACTAGCCTAGGGCCTAGGAGTGCTAGTATCGCGGGTAGAAGAGTCATACTTGATGCAAATGAGACGCCAGCGGCTATAACCAGGGCAATACCTATGCCTCGAAGGGCCTCCTGGGGTGTAAGGATGTATGCTGCGAATCCGAGCACGACTGCAATACCACCTAGGGTGAGCGCCCTGCTGGCCCTGCGCCATGCAGTAGCTACTGCAGCGCCCCACGGCTTCCCAGCCCTATACTCTTCCAGCACCCTGAAGAGGTAGAAGACGGAGTAATCCACAGTGATTCCGAAGACCACGGGTATAACTAGGATCCTAGAGAGGTAGTAGACCCCCGTGTAGCCAGCGGCAATGCTTAGAAGCCCCATGGATACCGCTAGCGAGGCCGAAGCCCCAGCAAGTATAACTGCTGGAGCCGTGACGCTCCCCATCAACGCTACCAGTAGGATTGTTACTAGAATGACTGTAGCCACGTCAATCCTAGCAGTCTCCCGTTCAGCACTAGCCGCTACCTCTGCCAGTAGCGGGATAGACCCATAGTAATAAGCGTCGACGCCACTCAACCCTGAATGAAGCCGCTCCATTATGCTTATGGACTCGTTTACCTCTACAGGCACCCTTGTATATGCATAGACGAATCCATAGCCGCCAGAGACTAGCATCCCCCTATACTCCTCGGGTATAGCGTCTGGAAAGGGAAGAGTAGCCTCCAGATACCCTCTACATGTAGCATCTACAGCCTCCGCTACTGGATAGCCCTGAAGGGTTAAATCGAAGGCATCGACCAGGCAGGGGGGCGCGTCTGAGAGGCGTAGGATCACAATCGACCGTGGAGCCCCTACCGGGTCTCGGACTAGCATTTTAAACTCGTCGAGCGAAATATTAACGCCATACTCCGAGAATCTCCTATACAACACCTCCATTATCGCCTCGCTACTTGTATAATTAGCCAGGCTAAACTCGGCTACAAGGCTCGCCATGTCATAGGGCAGCAGCTTATAGGCGGAGGCCCTGGCAGCCTCCTCAACCGCCCATAGGCTTGGCCTACCACCAGTCAACCCGTATAAACTCTTGTAGAACTCATCTAGGAAGGGCCTAGCCTCTGCTGGGAGCGATCCCCTCAGGGACTCATAAGCCTCTTCAGAGGGGCTAGGGCTGCCAGTAGCCCTAGCTAGGCTATACATGATCATGTAGGCTTGTGCGGTGCCGTAGGTAGCATTCAGTGCACTCCTCAGCCCGGTATATGCCTCCACGGCATTCTCGGCAAGTTTCTTGAGCCCCATGTAGGCTTCTAATGAATTTATAACTACACCAGCCAGCCTGGCCCTTGCCTCGCCCAGCACCCTGGTGTACATGCTCCAGGGGCCTATGACGATTGGATCCCATCCATCTAGTATATCTTCCAGCTTAGACTCCACGATCCTTGAAGACTCTAGGCCAACGGGGTTGTAGGCAACGATAATATAACTGCTACCAGGAGCCATACCGATGCCCCTGAGGACCTCGACCGCCTTACGGCTCTCTATATCCTCCGGGACTAGATGTTCTTCAGAATAGACGAGTCTATCTTCTAGCCTAGAAGCGGCTGGCAGGAGAGCAAGTGATACCGCCAGCCATAATAGTATTGTAGTGGCTGCAGGCCTATTGACAACCAAACAGGCCACCCTTACAATTGACGGCATGCTAAATACTATAGCTCACGGTATCCGGGTTACTATATTATGTGCCGAAGACATAAACGTTTCAAGAAGCTAAACTTATATACACTTCCCACACAACTGTATATGGGTTCCCAGTCTGGCAC
>JALWGG010000160.1:2929-3398 GCA_027013765.1 Acidilobaceae archaeon | reverse complement strand
CCTGACGGCTATATACTGGTATGCATGGGCGCATGCATCCTTCAACCCCAGCGGCATCGCAGTCCTGCCGCCTGCTAGCCGGGCTAGCAGGCTTGAGGTCCTCATTGTATCCAGTCTAACCCTATACACATAGTACCAGTACCATCCAGCCCCTCCAGGGGGCTCCACCCTAGGCTCTACAACCCTGAAGCCCCCGGGCCTATCAACGGCTCCAGGTCTTCTGTGGAGGCCGTGTAGTGTACCCTCTATGCCCCACAGCCTCTCCAGAGCCTCCCCCAGCCCCATTGGATCACCTAGTAGAGCTTCAGCCTCCCAGTAATCCTGTCAACCAGGTGGGCGGGGGCCGGGCCTATGGCTACAGCGGTCCTGGTCCCCGGCTCCAGTTGGGTCCTGCCCGCGTCTATAACCAGGCTTGCTGGGAGCCCCTGCTCCTCCGCCTCCCTGTAGACCCTTAATAGCTCCTCCTCGC
>JALWGG010000160.1:0-2919 GCA_027013765.1 Acidilobaceae archaeon | reverse complement strand
CCCTTGAGTCTAGTATCCTGAATACTGCCTCGCAGCTTGCGTGGGCTGCCTGTGCAGCCGCCTTCCCCCTGCCCATCTCAAGGTCTCTCCTGACTACTATCACCTGCTTGACCGGCATCCCGCGGGACACCGCTGCGCTACTTCACATACTCCCTGCCGAGGACCTCCCTAGCTATTATATACCTCATGATGTTCTGCGCACCCTCCGCCCCTACATAGTATGAGAGGCTTGCAAGTAGCCCCCTGAAGACCTCCGCCTCCTTGGTGTATGATAGCGCCCCGTAGACCTGCATCAGCTGCTCATATATCGACTTGTTTATGTTAACTGCCTTGAGCTTTGCTGAGGCGCTGTAGAAGCTTAGGTCCCTCGGCCTCAGGCCCGGCTCCCTCCTTGTATATATCCTATCAGCCATCCACGCAGCCTTGTATACTAGGAGCCTGGCCGATTCGAGCTCCATGGCCAGCTCCGCTATGGGGAAGCTGACACCCTGGAAGGATGCTATTGGCTTCCCGAACAACACCCTCCCACGCGCATACTCGACCATCCTCTCCAAGCCCCACCTTGCAGCCCCTATATTAGCGGCTGCAACCAGTATCCTTGCAAGGTTGAACCCCTCCATGGCAACGTAGAACCCCCTATTCTCCTCGCCCACCAGCCTATAGCCGGGTATGTGGGCCCCGTCCAGCCTGAGGATCCCCGTCGATATCCCATGCCTCCCGATGGTATTCAGTATACTGTACTCAAGCCCCTCAAGCCTCCTGCCATCCTCCTTTCCTAGGAGGGCGAAGGCCGAGAGGCCCCTATGCCTGTCCTCCAAGCTCCCAGTCCTGGCTAGGAGGAGCCAACCGCCCCAGTCGAGCTGCTCCATAACCTCCCTCACACCACTAATATAGATCTTCTCCCCGGAGACCCTATACCCCCCGTCAGCCTTCTCAGCCCTAGTCACGAGGCCTGCGACATCACTACCACCGCCAGGCTCGGTGGAGGCGATCCCGAAGAACGCCTCACCCCGGCCAACCCGGGGGAGGACCTCCTGCTTAGCCTCCTCACCCCCATACAGGTACAACACGTAGGGCCATGCATTGTTTAGGAGTGTGAAGACTGCTAGGGCCATGCTGGGATCGTGGTAGCCGATCTCCTCAGCCGCAATGACAGTCATCACAAAGCTGCCCCCCTGCCCGCCATACTCCTCGGGTACAGGGATCGCGTAGAACCCCTGCTCACCCATACTCTTGATCAGCTCAGTAGGGATCCTGGCCTCCTCATCGATCCTAGCCCATATAGGGGCCAGCTCCCTTGATAGGAACTCCCTCACGGAGTCCCTAAACAACTGCTCCTCACTACTCAACCCGAAATCCATGGAGTACACCATCAATCCTATAGACTATTATAGGGAGTAATATAGATGGGAAGAGAAGCCAATACATACCATCACTCTACAACCACCAGGCTATCCAATAGATGTCCCCGCAGTAATACATGCAACGCTGGGAAAGAGAAACCGCCTGTTACCTGGGCCCCTCATCGATTTGTGGAAGCTATAATCTCCTCATCCACCACGTCTCCGGTAATACTCGATGCGACCATGAATGACTTCATCCCTCACCTTTATTTCAGCCCCAGCCGCGTCTCTCATGCGATGGTCTACGGAGTCTAATTAACATGCTAGCCTAATTATGTTCTGTAAGAGTATGTAAGGTAGTCCTCCTAGACCCAGCACATGCTAACTTAAACACCACTATACAATCATATATCTATTTAAAGAGAGCATGGAAGCTCCCTAAGCTCAAAGAAAACCACTCTGATATTCTTGAGATTCTCCAACACAAGCCCAAGAGTCTGAATCAACGTTTCACACCAAACCTCTCCGCTCATAAATATCTTTATCGATATCGATCCGGGTTCCTTGAAGACAAACCTGTCCCGTCACGTAGTGCAGCCCTAACCATCCAGCCAGTACCCGTCAGGTCTTCAAATGCAACATAGTGGCGGCTACTCCACGCCGTTGAGCCTCTTGAGCCTGTCTATGGAGACTATTGTGATGAGGCTCCGTGTTGCCCAGGGAAGGCACAAGACAAATACAAAGAGGTGATGAAGGCGAGCCACTAGTGTTTAGAAGCGGGTGAAGCCCAAACCCTGCTCTCCTAGCCTGCCTTGCCTAGGAGTCCTAGCTCTGCTAGAGCGGTGTAGAGCGTCCCCTTGCCGCTCTCTATGTAGGCTTTAATCTTCTCCTCGATCTCCATAACCTCCCTCACCCGGGCGGCTACCTGATCTACCCGCTCTTTGGGTACCACCACGACTCCGTCGGGATCCGCTACCACTATGTCTCCCCTCCTAATTGTTATCCCCTGGATAGTCACGGGCTCTCCAATCGACCCCATGCCTCGGGGGGTGCCTGCTGTGGGGCTTGTGCCATATGCGTAGACCGGGTACCCAAGCCTGGCTATATCCATGGTGTCCCTGACGAATCCATGGACTATTGTAGCCTTCACCCCCTTAATTGATGCTGAGAGGGATGCGAGCCCTCCCCAAACGGCCCTAGCCACTTCTACCCCGGCATCGATCACGATCACATCACCTGGGCTGGCGTGGTCCACAGCCTTTATGGCCAGCAGCCAGTCCCCCGGGGGGACACTCACGGTTAGGGCCGGGCCAGCCACAGCCCTGCTAACGGATACGGGCTTGAGCCCTGTTATCGAGGGGCCACGCCCCATAGCATCTGAAACAATGGCGCTGCCAGCCTCCTCGAACAGGCTTATGTAATCCATGCAACAGCACCAGGGGGTTGTGGGCCCCCTGTGGGAATTAAGTCTATCGTCGAGCATCCATGCAAGTACACCAAACAGTTAATAACCCCCGGGGTATAGGCGATAACCAGAATCTACCCCATGCAAGGGTGGCATGGCATTGCTTGTAAC
>JALWGG010000159.1 GCA_027013765.1 Acidilobaceae archaeon | reverse complement strand
GGAGGACCCCCGAGGGCGGCCCTCGCTATCCTCCTACTCCCATAAAGCTCCGCCAGCTCCTTGAAGCGTGATAGTACAATCCTCCTCTCCTTGAGGGGCCAGAAGGTGGGGTGGAACCAGTCCGGGGGGAACACCTTCTCCCTGATCATCCTCTCCACGCCCTCGGGGGTCCTCCTATGCATCAATGGTATCGGGGTGTCGACCCTCACATACGCTACTATACGCGGCTCATACTCCATCCTATCAAGCAGCTCCACCACCAGGAACCTGCTCGATGGGAGGCTGCCACGTATCTCCTGCAGCTTCATCGGCACTCCGTCCCTCTTGCATACTGGCTGTATATTGGATTCCTCATAGGCCCCGCAGACCGGGCACCTCCAGATCGCGACTATCTCCTCCTTACTGGCATAATGGTACTGCTCAAGCTCCACTATACTCTTGTAATCCTGCTCGTCGACAGCCTCCCTAGCCCTAACCCTATACTCATACACCCTATCCCCGAACACCGTCTCCCTGGGGAGGACCCTATCCTCCTGCCAGGGGGGCCATACAAGGACCTTATCCCCACCCCAAACCCTCCACAACCTATAATGGCTCCTGGGTGCAACGTAGACCCCCCGGATCCTCTCAGGCTCCTCCAACAGCTCTACAACAACCTCCTCGCCCGGAGCCAGCCACCCGGCAATGGAGCCCGGCATCAGTAGGTAGAGGTGGATGCCCGAGTACTCTACGGCAAGCCCCCCAAGCCACCTAGCCCCGGCCCTAGGAACCCTAGCACCCAGAACCCGGGCCTGGAAGGGCTTAAGGATCGGTAAACCCATACCCAATGTATACACCAGCACACTTGAATCGGCTAGGAGAAATAAATAACATAGCTTTGCAGGGAAACGCCTGGGGGGTCGGAATATTGCTTGGGTATAGAGGCTTAATAATAAGGGACTATTGCACTACCTAGGATAGAATCGCGGATATCATAACAGAAGATTATAATGAAGATGGTATGAGCTGGAGGGCCCGGGGAGGATTGGAGGGTATTCATACCACCAGCGCTGGAGGCGTATAGAATAAGGACCAGGCGAAAACTTGCATAAGGGAATGGTGGCGTGCAGGTGGACCAGCTGATACGGGAGATCGAGGCGGCTGCGAGGAGGATCATGGGCGAGGACCCGGCCCATGGATGGCCCCATATAGTTAGGGTGAGGAGGAATGCCAGGATGATCGTTGAAGCCGAGGACCTAGAGGTGGACTGGCTCGTGCTCGACGCCGCGATCCTCCTACACGATGTAGGCAGGAACCTGCCCGGAGAGGGGCACCACGCGTTGAAGAGTGCATCATATGCTAGGGAGCTGCTAGCCGGCCTAAATGCCCACGGGATCATAGATAGGGTTGAACACGCGATCAAGGCCCACAGCTACAGCCTAGGGGTCCCGGCTGAGACTGTCGAGGCCAAGGTCCTCAGCGACGCTGACAAGCTGGACGCCCTCGGCGCCATAGGAGTTGCAAGGGCATTCCACCACGGATGCACCGTTGGGAGGGGTTTCGAGACCACGATAGAGCACATGCTGGACAAGCTGGTGAAGCTCCCACGATACATGTACTTCGAGCACACACGTAGGATCGCGGCTGAGAGGGTGGAGTTCATACAGCTATTCATCAGACAGTACAGGCTTGAAACCGGTTGGGGCAACCCTTAACCCTGGGCCCAGCCTCCAGCTATACCCCCTGGGGGCGTGCAGGCCCCCCTCAAGCCTCCTCAAAGCCTCCACCCTGCCAGCATACACGTGGGCCCATACATCCAGGACCTCCAAGTCATCAACCATTGCTGGCTCCGGGCCAGCCTCCACCAGCTGGATGCTTACCGGGGAGTATATCCTTGAAATTGGAGTAGTAACCCCATGGCTGTACACGAGCACTATCCCCCCATACAACAGTGCATAAACCATCGACGCCCTCAACGCGTCACCAGGCGGCTCCCCGCCCTGGAGAACCCTGTATGCATCGTCAACTATCCCAGGCTCCATGGGGCCGCCATCCACGACTGTGGATATCAGGAGCCTCCTAGACCTTGCCAGGACCAGGGGAGCCCTAGCCTGGAGCCTATATGAATCCAAGGTCCTCCCTCTTCTCCCTCCTCTCCCCTCCAGTAGTCCCCAGCCTGGCGTTAAGGGTTGCAACTATATTGGCGAATATATTCATGAACACCCTAACAGTAGAGGCCACCACCTCCCGGGTAAGCGACTCATGATATATTATCCTGCTAACAGCTATGCCCTGAGGCTCGCTGAGGCTGGGCTGGACTATGGACACGCAGTCGGGGCACATCTTCAACACATCACTATACAGCTCGGCAACAATCTTAACCCTATCCCTCTCATCAAGCTTCATGAGTTCCCTCCGATGCACATCACTCAACGCGACGCCTAGGGAGACGACGATCCTATCCTTCTTACTACTAGGCTGCTGCACCAGCACGTTAACCCTGATAGGAGCCTTAACAGTAACCTTCACGAGCCAGTCAACCGGGGCCCCCGGAGGGGGGGACTCGCTCTTCACCTCATGGTCCTCATCCACGAGCCATGCAATGATCTTCTCCCTAAAATCCAATACCCCCGACCCTGGGATAGCCTGTATCCCCGCGGGATTAATAAATAGCATTACAATACGCACAAGACGATGGTGCAGGGGATGGATGTATCCAGGGATCCAAGGCTACTCATGGCAGGCAAAGCCCTAGATATGCTGACAGACTCCATAACAAGCTGGAGGATGCCCTGGAGGATAGACAGGAACAGGCTCGCCGGGGAGCTGAAGAAGTCCAGGAAAGCCCTATACACGATGAGGTACAGCTACACACCACCAACAACACTAGCCAAGACAGAAGAAGCCACCATAATCGAGGAAACCGCAAGAAGCATCGCAGGAGAAATCCTCGAAACACCACCAGGAGCAACACTAACACCAGCCCAGAAGCTTGCACACGCAACAAACAGGTGGGCCCTAAACATACTAGGGGGCCTCAAATACAGGCTCCTCCTAGGAGACGAGCCACACCCAGAATACTCGGTAGACATTGTGGGAGTCGAAGTCACGAGGGTGGAGGAGCTAGCACCAGGCCTAAAAGCTACACGGGCAACAACAGGGAGAATAACACTAACAATAGTAACAAACATACAAGAAATAAAGCCAGGGGAAGAAAGAGCAGAAGCAATACTAATGGCTGCAAGCACAGCAACCATTATTGTAAATAACCAGTTAACCCAGCAAGTGTTTTTAAACATCATAGCAACTCATTTAAGAATAAACGAAGTATACGATGCTTTGGTTTTAAAGACACCCCTCTTTAGATACCTCTATTCAGAGCGTCCTTAAACAAATACTAGAATTAGATGCTAGTTCGTGCCTGCGCTCTAATTGAGTCATATAAA
>JALWGG010000158.1:2673-3435 GCA_027013765.1 Acidilobaceae archaeon | reverse complement strand
ATGTGATATTAGTCTGTAAACTGGTATTGCCTTCATATGGACCCCCAATTACTGATTTGTTTAGTGAAGATACTAGGCGTGCTAGCCCATATGCTACCTGGTTATTACTCTTCCAGCGCTTCTCCTAGGATCTCCGCTATATCCTTTACCTTGAATCCGAAGTCCTCGCTTTCACCCCTGAACATTGTATTGCAGAAGGGGCATGCAACTGCTACTATTTTGTCTCCATTACTTATTTTCTTAAGTGTTGATGCAGCCTCTTCAGCTCTTATCCTAGATATTCTTGTTCCTCGTTTTATCTCGAAGAACATGTGCCCACCGCCTCCACCGCAGCAGAAACTTCTATCTCTATTTCGGGGCATCTCTCTGATTCTGAGTCCCCGGACGCTTGTTAGGACTTTTCTAGGTTCATCATATACTCCATTCCATCTACCTAGGTAGCATGGGTCATGGTATGTTACAGCGGCGTTTACCTCCTTTACTGTTTTTATCTTACCCTCTTTAAGCAGGTTTGAAAGTAGGATTGAGTGGTGTACTACCTCTAGCCTGTCTAATAGCTCGGCTAGGTGTTTCGTCTCGTCGTTTGAGGCTAAGTAGTTACGGTACCTCTTGTACTCGTTTTTGAATATATTATAACAGTGGGGACAATGAACTAGTAACTTCTTAAACCTGTATTGTGACATGTTTTCCAGGTTCATTTTCATCATTTCAACGAATAATGTCTCCTCTCCCATTCTAAGTGCTGGTTCTCCACTGCATCCT
>JALWGG010000158.1:0-2663 GCA_027013765.1 Acidilobaceae archaeon | reverse complement strand
TCTGGCACGCTCCTTATCCTCTGGTCATAGCTTGCCACACACCCTATCCAGTATAGGTAGTCATATTCCTCGCCTGGCTTAGCTATGATATCTTCGCCGAACTTCTCTGCCAGCTCTCGGATCCACTCCTCTCGATCCATGGGGTTATAACCGTATGGGTTACCCGTCTGCTGCATGTTGTAGAGCGTGTTCAACGCGTCCTCTGGGACGTCCTCGCTTCCACTACTTATCATGCCCCTCCTGATGTCTATTATTGTGTCTACATGATGTATTAGCACGGGGCACTCGTTCACGCATGCTCCACACGTTACACAACTCCATATTGCCTCCGGGTTTATTGATATTTTTGATCCATTGCTCCAGACCTCTTTGTCCCATAATCCCTTGTACATCATATCCCTCATGGTTACTATAACTTCTCTGGGACTCAGTATCTTTCCACTGGCAAATGCTGGACATGCATTAGTGCATCTCATACAGCTGGTGCATGCCTCATAGTCTAGCCTTTGCTTCCAAGTGGTATCAGATAGTTTGACAACACCTATTGGTTTATCCTCCTCTATCCTCTTATCGATATCTGGGTAACTCCTGAGGACCTGGGCAGGTTTTCCTTTACGCGATAAGGCTATATTTATTCCTGCAACGGGTATATGCCATAGATTTGTTAGGGGTATTAGAGCTAGAGTCATGTGTGCCAATACCATGTGGAACATCCATAACGCCCTATAATAGGTTATCAGTGTTCCTGTGTCTAGGCTCGACGCCCAGGTGTAGAATATGAATCCAATAGGATCATAACTGGGCGATTCATACTCATACCTATACCCGGCTGCCGCCATCCCGTCTAGCATGAATCCCGTGATTATTATTATAATGAAGAGCACATGTACCAGGTAGTATCCAGGGTCTCGGGGAAGGTTTGGTGTCAGACCCTTAAGTCTTCTAATTATCGCTATTGTAGAACCAGCCAGGACACTAGCACCCGCTATATTACTCAATAACTTGAATATTCTCAACCTGTCATCTACTAGGAAAGGGCCTAGATATGAATCAGCTGCTCTCAGTATTGTCGCTATTAGTAGCCAAATCATTCCCGCAAATATTAATAAATGCATTACGCCCGGAAATCGGTGACGCAAGATTCTATACTGCAATAACCCGTATTTGATAAAGTCTCTTAGAACGCTGCTTAGGTTATCGATGCGTATTTTTTCTCCTCCATACGTCCACCGCTTGTAGCCTAGATAGAGTGTGTAGAATAGGAATGCCCAGGTTATTATGGCTATAATATATACGGCAAGCTTGATGTCCTTAACATACGCGAAGTGGTGGAGTGCCAAACCTCCACTTGACAATGTGGACACCTGGAAGATAGTAATAGCATTACAAAATAATCTTACAAGCCCATTGCAAGATATTTACCTGGACTGGACTAGCTATTATAAACCCTATACTACAGGCAGAAGCATTATACCATAATTAGCCTCCACACCAATACTAGTCTATGGGGGGCTGAAGGGGAGAGTCAGTATTGAAGAAGCCTAACAAGAGAATTGACGAGTTCTTAAAACTATTCGAGAATAATAAAAACAAGCCAAAAAAACTGGATGAAAGGAAGCGGGAAAGCCAGATAGATAATACTATGTCACATAAACATCATAAACGCATATTCGGCAAAACCACATTACTCGACTACCTATCAGGTAAAGGGCCGATAAAGGAGTCTCGGCCCCCCGAAAACGATTCAAACCAAGATAACGCGTATGACGTGGAGGAGTCTCGTCATAGGGAAGAGTACCATAGTACACATACATCCAGAAGTGATAAGGATTATAGGAAGCTTAACAGAATAAATGTTGAAGGAGATGTAACGGTAAGATACACGGTGAGTGCAACCCCGGCAAAACAGTGGTGGCTACATGAACCGGACAACTATAGAAAAGAGGTATCCGGATACCTGCTGGATGTAAGATATGATGGTAGGCTTGGAAAGGCTGTGGCATTCATCTATAATCCAGAAGATATGAAGCTGTATAAGTGGATAGATTCTACGGGTCACAGGCCATACTTCTTAGTAGAGCACCCTCCAGAGAAGCTTAGAGAGCTTGGGATAAGCCTTGAAAGCCATGAGTCCTTTATAATGTATGATATGATAACTAAATATCATCCAATCAAAAAGACTAAAATTAAGGTGACCAAGGTCATAGTACAGGACCCTCTGGCAGTCAAGTCGATGCGGAAGAAGCTTGAAGCCCGCGGAATAAGGTTTTGGGAGGCCGACATAAAGTATCACCACAACTATATCCATGATCACCTGCTGATACCCGGCATGCCCTACCACGTTAACAGGACATGGCATAAGGCAGGGTGGAAAGGAGACACGAGTATAGTAGACAAGATCTTCCAGGGCGAGCCCGATGAGACCAGGGAGACAGCTAAAGCATGGGTACCACTCTTCGAGCATCCACCTCCGGAGGTGCCCCGAATAGCGGTTGATATAGAGGTCTATACTCCAGAAGAGGGTAGAGTCCCCGATCCCGACAAGGCTACACTGCCGATTATAAGTATAGGATTAGCAGATAATAACGGGTGGAAAAAAGTTCTTGTACTCGCTACCACAGGCCAAGAGTTCATGGGCTCAGACCTCCCAGACGATGTAGAAA
>JALWGG010000157.1 GCA_027013765.1 Acidilobaceae archaeon | reverse complement strand
ATGTTGGCTAGGCTGGGCCAGGCCCACTCTCACCACGCTTCCGCAGCTCCTCCTCCCTGAGAACCCTCCTCAGGATCTTTCCGACAGCGGTCTTCGGGAGGTCCTCCCTGAACTCTACTATCCTGGGTACCTTGTAGGGTGCTAAGTGCTCTCTCGTGTACTTGATTATGTCCTCCTCGCTCACCTTACCCCTGCACTCTGGCTTTAATACTATGAATGCCTTTGGGACTTCATAGTATTCTGGGTGTGGTACTCCTATCACTGCTGCCTCCCTGACGCATGGGTGCTTGTAGAGGACCTCCTCAACGTCTCTTGGGAAGACGCTGTACCCCTTATACTTTATGATGTCCTTCTTCCTATCAACTATGTAGAAGTACCCCTCCGGGTCCATATACGCCATGTCTCCCGTCCTGAGCCAGGTCCTTGAGCAGCACTCGAAGAAGACGCTCTCATTCTCCTCAGGCCTGTTATGGTATCCCTTCATGACCTGTGGGCCCGATATAACCAGCTCCCCCGTCTTACCTGCGGGTAGTAGCCTGGGCTCGTCGGGATCCGCTACTGCTGCTAGTGTTGATGGGACGGGTAGCCCTATGCTGCCTGGCCTGGCCTTGCCTAGTATAGGGTTTACATGGGTTACTGGGCTGGTCTCTGTCAACCCATACCCCTCCCTTAGCTTAGCCCCTGTAACCTTCTCGAACTCCTCTGCAACGGCCTTGGGCAGGGGTGCCGCTCCGCTTATGCAGACTTCTAGGCTCTTCAGGTTGTACCTGTCCCGTTTCGGATGGTTCAGGATTGCTATGTACATTAGTGGGACTCCGTGGAACACGGTGGCTCTATGCTTCTCTATATCCTTCATGACAGTCTCTATATCCCACCTTGCATATGTTAATATGGTCGCCGCCTTGTGTATCCCGGAGTTAAGCACGGCAGTCTGGCCGTAGATGTGGAACCATGGGAGGGCGCCGACGAACACGTCCTCCCCCCTGACCCCCCTCTTGAACCATGCATCTATCTGGATCACGTTGGCCAGCAGGTTGTAGTGAGTTAGCTCGGCCCCCTTGGGGGTGCCTGTGGTCCCCCCAGTATACATTAGGGCTGCTATATCACTCCTAGGATTAATCCCCGGATCCCCGGAGTACTCCTTAGAGGACTTGAGGACCTCCCTAAGCATGCCATGCTTGCCCCCTCTGGGCGGCGAGGGAGGCCTGTTCTTGAGCTTGTATAGGACAGCCTTCACGGGGGGCAGGTAGTCTTGTATCCCCGTCCAGAGGACCTCCTCAACCCCTCCCGGGAGCCCTGCGAGGACCTTGTCCTTGAACAGGTCTATCGCTACAAGTAGCCTGGCCCCGCTATCCTCAAGCTGCCTCCTGATCTCGTGTGGGCTGTACAACACATTCATCGGCGACACCGTGGCCCCGGCCATCAGGCTCCCATAATATGCCACAGCAAACTGTGGACTATTGGGGAGGAATAGGGCTACAACGTCGCCCCTACCATACCCCCTATCCTTCAGATACCCGGCGAACCTCATGCTAGCCTTATACAATTCTTCATAGCTCATCTTATACCCGTAGAAGTATATCGAGGTCCTCGACGGGAATCCCCGGGCCGAGTCCTCAAGTATACTGTAGAGGGGCTTCTCCGGGACCTCTACGTCCAGCGGAACCCCCTCATCATAGCTTGACGCCCAGGGCCTGGAGGCATACTGATGGAATATACTAGTCTGGTCCGCCTCCACAATGACACACCATTACAATGTTATACCATAGCCGGTATTATGCATATGCCCAGTATCCCGGGGGGGCGGTGGTACCTCCTCGGGTTCGCTCATCACGCTTCAGCAGCGATCAGGCCATGGCATCCACCGCCCCCCGATCCCAATTATTAGCGGCTAAACTCTATTTTGTGATAGCGTATGGGCACCGGCTGGAGTACTCGCATATACCGCATTTAGCGGGTGTGGGGGTGGGCCTGGGCTGTATTTCCCCTCTCACGAGCCCGACTGCCCTGGTTATGACCTTCCATGCCTCCTCCTGGTCGTGTATCCGCGTGGCTATAACCCATCCGCTACCCTTGGCTGGCTTAGGGTATCCAGTCCTCTTTATGGCCTCTACCGCCTCCACTAGGCCCTCCTTGCTGGTTGCTATGGCTAGGGCTAGCAGGACTGGGTCCCTCTTTGCCCCGTCATATAATGCTGCTGCCACTCCGAGTTGTAGGAAGTCTGTGGGGCTCCACCTGGCCTCCCTCCTCACCCTGGCCTTTACAAGTGCGGCCAACTCCTCTCCCCGGAATACTGCTATGTCTGGGGACGCGACAACCTCGACACCGCCTACAACGCCCCTAACCACTATCTCCTTGAACGTGTAGCCGTTTGACTCTAACCCGGATAGTATGCTCCTAGTAATCCTCCTCCCTAGGGGGGTCCTGGGCCTGGATGGGTTCATAGCGTGTAGCAGGGCCTTGTACTCGCAGTATGCCAGGTTTGATATGAATCCCGAGTCCACGGTCATGACGCTCCATACCCGTAATATACTGCCTAAACTGGTATTTATAGCGGCTAGGATACGCGTATTACCCCCAGGATTACCACCATCTACTACGTGGTGGACCCGTCCTGGAGGATAGGATACGGGGCCTTGTTGCTAGGGGGAGGCCTGAGGACCTTGAGGAGGTTAAGGATATAGTGGTCCACGGCTACGCCTCCCACTACATAGATAGTATATACAAGTGGATCACCAGGTTCCTGGAAACCGCTAGGACAGCCGCAGACCTCCTGGGAGCGCATGGCTGGCTCCTCCCCAAGGAGTTAAAGAGCTTCATAGGGAGCCCCGAGGACCACCTGAGGAAGAAGCTCTTCCAGTACACGCTAGACCTTGGCAGGGGGAGGCTGAGCGTTGGGGAGTACCTCTCCAAGGCCAGGAGCGCCATAACAACCAGCATCAGGACTAACATGAGGAGCATCTACCAGTATTGGGCATTCTCAGCGATCCTAGTCAACCTGGCCAGGCTTGGTGCAAGGATCATATACCCGGAGCACGGCTACATACTCATAGAGAGAACCGGGAGGCAGAGGTCAGGCGGGATACCGCCAAACCTCATACTAAGATTGCCGGGGGGAGAGGTGAGCTTCTTCCTAGAAGCGCCTAGACCCGTAGGCTGGGGTGATGGGAGGGATTTGAGGAGGACGTGGAGGCTGTATACCAGCCTCAGGCCGGATATGCTGGTGTATGGGGGTAGGGTTATGGATATAGTTGATATGGATGGTGAGGGGCCACCGATCAAGAGGCCCGATATAGTGGTAGAGTTCAAGGAGCTCGAAGACTGGTTCAACAGGGTCAGGTACCTCAAGGGGCCGATAACCCGCCCCCTCACGGCGGAGGAGTGGTTTAACAGGTGGCTGGACGGCCTCTGGGAGGGGTTGTCCGAGGTTCTAGGAGTAT
>JALWGG010000156.1 GCA_027013765.1 Acidilobaceae archaeon | reverse complement strand
CTCCTGAGGGTGTGGAGAGCATCGACTATGGGCCCCTCGGGGGGAACGTGCATGGCCCTAATGAGTATGTGTATATCAGTGCGCTGGAAAAAACTGTTGTATTTTACAGGAGGGTTATTGAAAAATTGCATATGGTTGGGGTCTAGGATTGCTGGCTGATCTGCTTGGCAAGCCTGTATACTAGTGGGATCAACATTATGCCGAATGCAATAGCTATGCCTAGGCCTATTGTATCGATCACCCTGCTTGTCCCGGGGAAGTTGGAGAAGACTGCTGCTAGGCCCACCATTATGAAGACTATATATACTATGAATTTCGCGTATGGGGCAAATGCTTTGAACGATTCCTCCCTCTCTAGCGGGTCTATTATAGAGTTGCCTACAACTATTCCTAAGCCTATGATTATGAATCCTAGTATTAGTGGGTACACAAGTTCTCCTCTCAGTTGCATGAGGTCTAGTGCAATAGTTATTATGACTGCTATCAGGCCTATGTGGATAGTGTTCTTTATAAGTGTGGCCACGAACTCGTTTCCAGAGGTGATGCCTGCCAGTATGCCGGCTCCTATAAAGTCTGCTAGTAGGCCTACAAGTAGCAGGCCGTATACAATTATTATTATTCCTCCAAGTAGTTTAGGTAGGTAGTATACTATGGATGTTAGGATCTGTTCCGGCCTTCCTCCCAGATTGAGTACTGGAAGTGCTATCATCAGTGCTATAACGAATATGAACGCTTTTGCGATTCCTCCCGTAATGTCCGAGAGATCCAGGCCGCTCTCCTTATACCTTCTTCCTATCTCTGTCTTTTCAATTGGTTTTTCTACTAGTTTATCAACAATCCTATTGACGGCTCTACCAACGATATCTCCGATGAAATAGCCAGCTGCTAGTATCAAGATCGCTCCTATCAGGTTCGGTAGATACCCTATGATGTCTGATGCTACCTGCTCTAGCTGTGCACCTATCGAAGGCATCCCCTTAATCACCCATTATCTATATACAGGATGCATTAAACTAGTATATATGCTTATCATCGGATCCACATGCCTATTAGCCCTGAATTATGAAATACGTTAATGGTGTTGAGGACCTGAAGTGTAGAGGGGCCAAACTACTATTACAGCCCGGGGCATGGCTGCTCAAGAGCAACATAGGGTTCAGGATAATGTACAGTAGTAATGTAGGTGTCATGGGATTTGATATCAAGGGGCCTCTAGGGAATGTTGTGGAAATGACTATTCCAATACGTGGTGAAAGTGTAGATGTTTCTCTCAATGATGTTGCTGAGGCGATATGCTGTATATCTAGGTACCATGGACTCGAAGTCCTATTTAACGTATTCACAGCAGCTGCGCTGGTGCTTGGTGGGGTGACTGGCAACGTTGTCGCGGTTGCCCTTGGCGTGGTTGGTGCAGCATTAACTGTTGTACAGTCCCTGGTCAACCTGTATTTGTCTAGGAGGAGGGGCTGTGTCCCGGATCAGCTTAGCAGGCTAGCAGCATATTATCTATACAATATCATAGCATCTGCATATTCGCTCTCGCTATCTTGTAGAGGATGTAATCTGCTCATATCCTCTGGGAGGGTTTACAGGTTGTATTCTAAGGCTACTAGTTCGGGTGTGGAGATATCATTAAAACCCGTATTGTAAATACAGGTTAAATCCGCCTAATATAAATCTCTAGCTCATGAGCACCTTACTATAACTTGGTGTGGCTGGTGGGGGGGTTAGGTCCCAGGGGCCTGGCGCTTTCCGCAGTGTTTACAGTCCTGGTATTTGCTGCAACACTCATAGCTATCGAAACCCCGATAACGGGCGGCTACTTCAACCTGGGCGAGTCTATGGTGTATACTGCAGCCATACTAGGGGGCCCTATGGTTGGTATGATTGCTGGAGGGCTTGGAAGTAGCCTTGCAGACGTGTACCTGGGCTACCAGCAGTATGCCCCTGGGACGCTTGTGATCAAGGCTGTCGAGGGATTTATTGTAGGGAGCCTCTATAGGGTACTAGCAAGGTATGCACGTATTAGCTGGTTTACACCGGTGCTGGCTCTAGTGGTGGGCGTTGGTATACTTGTGGCTGGCATGGTTATATATGGTGGGGTCTATGGCGGCGAGACTATACTAAACCTCTGGGGGAAGACATTCTCATTCAAGATTCCAGGCATCATGTGGACTATTCTAGCGGTTGTTGTAGCCCTCGTCATAATATATGCTGGAAGGGAGAGTGGGTATACCGCCGCTATGGTCGTTGGAATGCTTCTAGGAGGCCTTGAGATGGTGGCAGGATACTTCCTATATGAAGCAATAATCCTCGGCTACGGTATATCGGCTGCGGCAGAGATCCCGGTTAATATAGGGCAGATGCTCGTCGGCTCGGTTATAGCAGTGTTCGTGGTGTCATCAGTTGTAAAGGCCTATGGTGGGGCAGTCGAGGGTGCTGGTTGGAGAGAATGATCAGGGTTCGAGGATTAACGGTGATCTATGATAACGGGGCGGTGGGTGTAGAAGGTGTAAACCTGGATGTAGAGCGGGGTGAAGTAATAGCTTTAACGGGGCCTAATGGTGGCGGCAAGACAACGATCCTGAGGGCAGTATCAGGCCTCATACCCTCATACTACAAGGCTAACGTGAAGGGGCTCATAGAGGTTGAGGGGCATAGGCTAAGTGGAGGTGTAGATCCCAGCAGGATAGTCTACATGCAGCCAGACCCGTCAATACAAGTTGTTGGTGTCACGGTTCTACATGAAGCAACACTATGCCCCTCAATGGCTGGCCTGCCGCCAGGCATGGTTGAGTATAGGGCGCGTAACGCCTTACAAATGACCGGGTTGATAGGAATGGAGGATAAGTCCACTCCTCTATTGAGTAGTGGGCTACTCCAGAGAACCGCTATAGCCGGCGTTATAAGTTGCGGCTCAAGATACCTCTTGTTGGATGAGCCTACAGGGCACCTTGATGAATCGGCTGCCAGCATTGTGATTGATGTTATCGAGATACTTAAGAGGAAGGGCATAGGGCTTCTAATAGCAACGCACGACTCTAGGATTGCATCAATATCTGACAGGTCCTATATTGTCAGAAAGACTATCAGGAAGGGAATATACGTATACAAGCCCTCTGTAACCCGGGGAGAGAGGAGGCCGGGCGTTGTCTCCCTGAGGGCTATAGGGGTTGACGTAGCATACCCGGGCTCCGATCCTATCTTAAGGGATGTAAACGTTGAGGCTAGGAGCGGGGAGCTCGTGGCACTTATAGGTCCTAATGGCTGTGGGAAGACCACTTTACTAAGGCTCCTCTCCGGTATAATGAAACCCCTCAAGGGTAGAGTGGTTGCTAGAGGTAGGAGAGCATACCTACCCTCCAACCCCCTGCTAGTCTTTAGCAGGCCAACTCTAAGGGATGAGGTCGACGCTCCCCCGAGCCTTCCCGTGGAGGACCTATTGGACAGGCCAATAATGTCTTTAAGTAGTGGTGAGACGCAGCTGGCAGCCCTAGCAGTTATTGTATCGAGCGGGGCTAGGATACTGTTGCTCGACGAGCCAACCCATGCATTGGACCCCCTAAACAAGGATATAGTTCTCAATACCCTATCCAACCTAGCCGATGATGGCTACACTATAATCGCCGCATCCCATGACAAGCTACTAGCATCAATAGCAGACACGGTTTACAGGGTTGAGTGTGGAGGTGTCTATAGGGAGTGATTTATGGGATCCTGCAAAGGGTTGTAAGGGTACTAGCGTATGAGGAGGAGGATAGTATACTCTATAGAGCCCATGCGGGTGTAAAGGTCCTTAGTTTAGTAATTCTATGGGTACTGCTATTATACTACAATAGTGTATTGCTTGTATCTTCTATGATGCTCTATGTATTATACCTGCATATAATAGCGCCTAAGTGGCTCTCTAGGCATGCAGCAATAACAGCGTCAATACCGGCAGTGTCGATACTAATAGCAGCAGCCTTATTATCACCCTACAAGCCATTAACAAATGCTTGGTTGGAGAGGATCCTCATACTTACACTAAGAGTATACGGGCTAGCGTCGGCAACACTAATAACATTTGCAACAACGAACCCGCTTAGGCTAGCAATCCTAGTCAGGGGATCACCGATCCTCCACGACCTATTAACCCTATTCTACAGGACATCGCCACAGGTTATAGAGGACCTGGCTGAGGCACTCGCCGCCCAAAGACTGTTAGGGAAGCCCGTCTACCATACACTAGTCCCAGTAACCCTGACAAGCCTCAGGAGGGCTGAGGGCATAGCAGTCTCACTACAGAGTAGGGGGTATAGGGCGTCTAGGAGGACTATTATAGGCAGCCTAGGCAGCATTAGGGACGCCATACCACTAGTCACAGTGCTTACATTCTCCGTAATAGCGAGTATAATTATAAAATTAATATGACGTCTAGGTCCTCTGGAATAACGCTGCAACAAAGCCCAGTCTACTTGATTATGGTTGGAAGATTCGATCGGAGAGCGCAATTATTTTAAAGGCCATATATATTAAAAGGGAATAGTAGCATGGTGTAGATGGGTTGATTAAGCTTATAGACCTAACCATGAAGATATCCCGTGAAACCCCCGTATTCCCGGGCTATCCGCAGCCGATTATACATAGATGGACTTCACTGAAGGAGGAGGGCTACTACAGTAACATGATCTTCATGGTAGAGCATACGGGGACTCACATGGATAGCCCGGCACACTTCATAGAAGGGGCACCTACCATAGACGAGATCTCGCCTGAAAAATTCTTTGCAAAAGCTGTTACACTGGACTTTGCAAAGAAGAAGCCGGGGGAGGTTGTAGCTGAGAGGGAGGTTGATGATGCTTTAAACAGGCTTGACGTCAATCCTGGCAGGGGATGGTACATCCTATTCAGGTTTGGCTGGGACACTGTAAGGGGTGAGGAATGGGTTAGATACCCCTACCTGTCTGATGGTGTTGCAGAGATGATAAAATCTATGGGTGTAGAGGGGATCGGGATAGATACCCCGAGCCCTGATATAGCACCCTTCAACGTCCACAAGATACTACTACCCGAATCTATAGTCATAGTAGAGAACATGAGTAACCTGGGGATGGTTGTTAACAGGGTGTTCGAGCTCGCGGTACTACCGATCAAGATATCCCGGGGGAGCGCTGCTCCGGTGAGGGCCATAGCAAGGCTTGCATGACATAATGGGGAAGGTAATGGCTAGATACGTGTGTGCAAGGTGCGGTGCCCCAACCGAGGTCCTCATCAAGGGTTTATGCCCAAAGTGCTTCTCCAAGGTTTACGGAGTAGCATATATAGAGCGTAGGATTAGGGTGGAGGCATGTAGGTACTGCGGTAGGATCCGTCTTGGCGGAAAATGGACCCCCGCCAATAGCTTCAGAGAGGCTGTAGTAAAGATCGTGGAATATAATAGTGCTAAGTTGAAGCCAATCGAGCCTCTAGACTCAGTCAGGGTAGGCGACATCATATTCCTGACGGAGCCCGATTGGTCTACACGAGTTTATATAAGGCTTGAGGGAAAATACAGGGGAGCCAGCATAATAGGTGGAGAAGAGGTCCTCATCCAGCTTAAACCGTCAATATGCCCACTATGCAAGGTTAGGGTTAGCGGCGAGTATGATACCGTGGTCACGATCCATAAAGCCCCAGACGATATAGAATCGATTCTTCACGAGATCATATACAAGGAGGGGATCCAAGACCAGCTGGTAGATGTAATATGGGTAAAAGACAGGTTAAATGTATACTTCACAAATAAGGGGGCAGCATCGAAACTAATTAAAGGATTAAAGAAGAAGTTCAAGGTGAGAGTGGGTAGGCTTGAACACGAAGACGTGGGCATAACTAGGATGGGAAAGAGGAGGACAAGGAAATCAATCAACATAGAGGTCCTAGAGTAAGGATGGCCTGGGACTAATTAAAATATATATCCAGGCTTACCGGGCGGATCCAACAAGCGGAGGGTGTAATGGGGGTATGGACAAGATCAGGGAAGCCAAGCAGATACTCGATGAAACCATAAATCTTGCGAGAAGGCTATATGGCAAGAAATGGATCCATGTAGTCGAAGAGTTAGAGGACCTATATGAGGGGGACCCCTTCGAAGTGCTAGAACACCTAAGGAGGGAGGCGAGGAGAAGAGGGCTGGTATAACACAGGCGGGAACAGCTATTGAACCTGGCATAAGCCCCTTATATCAGCCCGACTATCTTGTTAGGCTAAGTAGGGCTGTCCTGATAGATACGTGTATTAGGTTGTTGATACGGATCAACGCTTGTATGGGGGGTGTAGATGATTGGAGGAGCTAGTAGACTTGTACCTCAGGATACTAGCTATTCTAAACCCGTTTACGGCTGCATCAGTATACCTATCCCTAACCGGCAAGAGCGATTATAGGGAGGCTAGCAGGATAGTTCTACAGAGCCTGGGCCTGGTTGTATTCCTCGGCATCCTGGTGATAGCTGCAGGATATAAGATACTAGAGCTGATGGGCGTTAGCTTGCCTAGCCTAAGTATGGGCGGGGGAATCCTACTCCTCGTCATATCAATTGACATGATAACCGGCCAGCATAGGGTTAGGAATGTTGAAGAGGGCGAGATAGCTGTTGTACCACTTGCTACACCAATGATCCTGGGCCCGGGTGCTATAACGCTCCTACTACACCTCTCGGCATCACACCCTAGAATCTATGTCACAATCGCGTTCATAGCCGCAGCACTAACTGTTGGTGCTGTCCTATACATCTCGCCTCTACTGCGTAGGGTGCTGGGCGTTACGGGGGTCAAGGCATTGTCAAAATTCATAGCATTGCTAATATCAGCAATAGCCTCGGAAATGATCCATGCAGCACTAGTTGAGTGGGGCGTGGTATAGATGGCCTGCATAACAATATACATGCTGGGGACGGGGAACGCGATCCACCCCTACAGAGCTAACAGCTCCATCCTACTAAGGACCTCCGAGGACCTCTTGCTGGTCGATGCTGGATGCGGCGCCATTAATAATATAGCACGTCACGGCATCGCCCCCGCCGTTATAGATGTTGTGCTCGTGACGCATGGGCATCCAGACCACTATGCAGGGTTGCTACACCTAGCATTCCTTAAAACATTCAGTAATCATAGAAGCCTAAAGATATATACAACGAAACATGCAAGCAGGCTCATAGAGCGATTACTATCAAGCCTCCACAAACCCGAGAAGCTCGATATAGAGATAAATATAGTGGAACCCGGGGAAACATATAGGATCAATAACCTGATAGCCACCGTATTAGAGGCTAGGCACAGCGTCGAGGCGGTCAGTCTAGAAATAAAATACAGCAGCGTGAGGATACTGGTCAGCGGCGATACCAGCCCAACACAGATATACAAGTCTAGAGCGAGAGGGGCAGATGTAGCAATACACGAGGCAACGCTACCCTCAGGAATGGAGGATATTGGAAGGGAGATAGGCCACACAACCGTAAGACAGGCTATAGACCAGGTCAGGGAGGCTAGACATAAGATCCTCTACCATATCTCACCCGAGTCCGAGAGAGAGGCAGCAACTCTAGGCGAGGTCCTAGTGCCAAGCGATAACTATACACTAGAAGTATGCAAGCATTAGTGGCATTTTAGTTAAAAAGAAGGTGTTCCGGTTGACTACAGGCCCCTATATCATAGCCCCCGGGGGCACAGCCCCCCGGGGGCAAACCTATTCCAGGCTCCTGTCGGCTATCCCCTGCTCCACTTTCAATGGCTGCAACTCATTCACTATGTAGTTAAACGCCTTTACCGGGTTTGTGTGGGCCCCACAGCTATAGACGTCCACAGTGGCATAGTCGAACTCAGGCCATGTATGGATTGTTATATGACTCTCTAGGATTATTGCGACTACGCTTGCACCCTCCCCAATCCTCCAGGCCTTTATATCTAGTATAGTCATATTCCCTATCTCAGCAGCCTTCTTTACAAGCCTCTTGAGGCCCTCGATATCCCGTAGGAGTCCCTTATTCCTGCATCCAACCAAGTTCCCATATACATGGGTCCCTACAACCCTCGGCTTCTCATCTAGCCTCTCAATAGCCTGTGTCAAAACAATCACCCCCCCTTATATACCCCCCTTAAACCTAGCATATTAGTGTAGAAATAAAAGTGTGACCCCCCGGGGCATGGTCGCCTTGTCGAGTACTGGTATCGGGCCTGTAACCGGCGTCCATGGCGCTATAACCGTTCCAAACGCTGTCATAGCTGATAGTATGGAGGCGTTGGCAAGCTCGAAGAGGAGTATTGAGAGGGTGTTGGGAGAGTATGAGGGCATGCCGGGGTTTAAGAGTATAGTGGGCTCTCAGCTTGGGCTCGACTTAATCATACAACTAGTCCCACAATATCCCCAGGCAGTAGTGCAGGCAGTTTCAGAGCTTTACTCGATAGGTGTTAGGAGGGTCATACTCCTTGGCAGAGGGTTTAGGGTTAGGAAGGGCGTGGGCCAGGAGAGCGTGCTTATAGCCCAGGGCGCTGTCCCCCTGGACTCGTCTAGCAGGAGGCTAGCCGAGCCGGGCCTACCGCTACTAGCATCTATGAACCTCCTCTCTACGGCGTCAAACATACTGGAGGTCAGGTTCTCCGAGTTCGAGTATCTAGTGGGCCTCACCGTGACCGTGGATCATCCGAGGCTTCCATGGGTTAAGGATGATGTGGAGAGGTACATGGGGGTTGAGGGTGTTTACGCCGTGGACAGCCTCACGGCCCCGCTCTACGCCCTCCAATACAGGTTTCCTAGGCTAGAGGCCGTCTCCCTCTCTATACTCTATACCCAATACACGGCTCCACTAGCCCCTCTAGAGCCTAATGCTGATGTCTTTATAAGGAGGGTCAAGGAGGAGTCTAGGCGTGAGGCCATACTCTACCTGGCTGCGGTCGAGATCCTAAAAGCTGTCTCGGGGCTAAAGGAGATTTGAGGTGTAGGGGCTTGGATAAAGCGTGTATAGGCGAGGTCCTCGACAGGGTCTATGCTAGGATGGAGCTCTTAGAGCATAGCCTCACACCGATACTATCCAGGGAGGACCTCAAGGGAGAGGCGTTGAGGGTTCTAGGCATCATAGAGGAGATCTATGACGGGCTAGCAGAGTTGAAGGGTGCTATTGAGAAGGACTGGTGTCGGAAACCTTCCTAACCTTCAGTATATGCTCCTCCTTCCCAATGACCTCCACACGCTCCCCAGCTTCAATAACCTCATCACTGACAGCCTTCCAATACTCTCCCTCGACCAGGACGAAACCGGGCTTACCCGGCTCTATCCTGTCAACTGCCCTGCCACGGGAACCCACGATATCCCATACTATAGGCTTCTGCCTCCTAACCTGTATAACCTTGTATACAATGAACGCGGTCATCAGACCGAAAGCCCCTCCAGTGGCGTATAGAGTCTTTAGAAGCTGGTCGGCGTATTCCGGCGATATACTAAAGCCCTGGCCACCGCCTACCGGTAATAGCGCGATCCCTAGTACAAGCATAACGATGCCAGTACCCCCTATGAGGCCGAAGCCTGGCGTATAGATCTCTATGAAGAGTAGTATAGAGCCCCCGATGATCAGGAAGAGGCTGGTCATATTCGGGTTGAATCCCTGACCAGCCAGGCCGAGTAGTAGCAGCAGCACACCCACGCCAACCGCTCCCGGGTTCCCTGAGACAAGGCTGAATAACACGATCAACGTGCCCAGGCTGAGGAGGATCCCTGCCAGCATTGGATCCGATAGTGTGTGGAGTAGTGTTACTCTCAAGCTGGGCCTCAACTCTACGATCTCTGGTGAGTCTAGGTTGAGTAGGACTCTGTCCCCCGATGGGAGTGCCACGACCCTGTTATTGACCTTGGCTAGTAGGTCGTGTATATCTGTTGCCACAACGTCTATCACTCCAAGCTGCAGGGCCTCTTCTGCCCCGTAATTGTCGTTGAATAGGACGAACCTGACGAGTGCAGTAGCGTTCCTACCCTTAGTTGCTCCGTGTTCGCAAAATACTTTAATTATAGGGTTGATTATCTTTGACTCGTTTATAGGCCTATACCCCCCGGTTGCGGGGTCATACGCGATCGGCTGGACGCTTCCAATTATAGTTCCAGGCTCCATAGCGGCTATATGCGTCGATACTAGTATTAGTGTCCCGGCGCTTTCAGCCCATTTATCGACTACATAGCCAATAACGGGGGCCTTGGAGTCGCCTATACTGGATACTATATCGAGTGCGGCATCAAGTAGGCCTCCGGGGGTGTTTAACTCTATCACTAAAACTGCATTGTCGTTCTCGGCCTCTTTAATGGAGCTGGATATATACTCGGCCATCGCGTAATCTATCACGCCTTCAACCTTGATCACGTAAACCCTATTAGATGTAACCCTGTCATAGTCTCCATCATTAAAGAGACCATACTTCTTGTATGCCTGGGCCCCACAATACTTCGAGCCCAGGTCCTCCTCTGCGAGGGCGAGGTTCAAGGCAACAGCCATAAATATTATGAGTATTACTAGCAATATGCCAGCTCTATCCCTCACACTCTAGCACCCAGCACCCCATATATTTACTGTGTAGAGCGGAGCCTAAGACTCTATGCCCCTACGCGCTTGGGATAGGGCTAGTACTTCTCCATACAGGCTAGTGTGCTGAGGCGTTACTATAACCATGTTCTTCTCCTTGGCAATCTCGACAAGCGTCTGGAGCTCCCTCAGCCTGAGGGCGACGGGGTGCTCCTCATACATCCTCGCTGCCTCGGAGAGTATCCTCGCGGCCTGCTTCTCGCCCTCAGCCTCTATGATCTTGGCCCTCCTCCACCTCTCCGCCTCGGCCTGCCTGGCCATAGCCCTGACCCTGCCCTCGGGGAGGCCAACCTCCTTGAGCGTGACAGCCGTCACCTTTATCCCCCAGGGGTCGGTGAGCTCGTCAAGTATC
>JALWGG010000155.1 GCA_027013765.1 Acidilobaceae archaeon | reverse complement strand
AAGATATACCATACCTTCCCACCCCATTATCCAGCAAGTGCAAGTGTTGCTATACTCTTAACGATTCTCATACCCTCCTCCTGGTCCTCGCTTAGGTACTTGTATAATAGGTCGATCTCTTCCTTGCTAGGCCTCTCAGGGCACTCCAAGCAAGAGATCCTCCTTCCAACCTCTATATCACCATGGACCACCTCAACTACTATTCCCTTAACCCCCGCCGGGTAGTCCTCCTCGCTCCCATAATCGCAGCAGGTGACCAGTGCCTCTCTCTCAAGATCCCCTTCCTTATATCTCAGCCTTACTATAATCTTCTTTGACTCCAGCACATTTATTATTCTTAGTGCTTCATATAATGCGTCTACTACTTGCTGTGGCGATAATGCTAGACCTATCTTATCTATTATCCCGTATTCCCCCCTTTTAGAGTAGAACTCTAATAGTGATATTATTCCTTTGAAATCCTTCAGTAGATATTTATGATCCATATGTGTACACCACGCCGTATATCCGCTCTTAGTACTAATAAATTTTTCCTGTTCCTATTAGAGCGTAACTCGTTACTATTTTTGAAACAAAGCGCTCTCTGACACGTTTTAACCCCGATGAAACAACATAATGGAAGTACCGGTGAGTGGAACGTGGACCTGCCCCCGGCATGGATCATAGCAACCTTAGGATTCGAGGAGAAGTACATAGTTAGATGCACACTCAGGTACTCTACAAGGTTCAGGATCGGTGGTGTGACGCTATATACTGCAACACCTACAGATGAGTATTCCGAGGAGAGAGTGTCTAACGCATTCAGACAGGCCGTCAAGGTTCTCGGATATATGGGTATAGAGCCCAGGCTGGAAAGAATGAATCCCTACAGGTACCTACAGAATATTGAGGACCTCAGAAGGCTCATCCTTGAAAAGGCTAGGAGCGGATACGTGATAGTATGCATAACTGGGGGCCTCAGAATTATAGGAGCAACACTACTATCAGCAGCCCTACTACTACCATCACCGCCTCCCAGAAATGTAATTGTAAGTATAGAGCATGACGTAGAGCAGGGATACGTTGAGGCCCCTCTGGAGGCGCTGGAGAAGCTGAGGAGCCTGTCTGGCAGGGAGATGCTTGTATATGAGGCTGTAAAGGAGCTCGGGGAGGCTGGCCCTACAGATATCTCAAGGGAGCTTGGGATCCCGAAGACGAGCGCATGGAGGATCCTGAACCGGCTCGCGGAACGTGGCTTGCTTGTGAGGAGTGGTAGGAGGTTCCGCGCGAGGACCTGAGGTATACAACCAATAGTAGGAGCGATAGTGCTAGGATTAGAAGGGGGGTCTTATAGCCTGGCTCATATAATACTACTATAACTGATGATATGGAGGATAATACTAGGATGATAAACGCGTATCCACGAGAGTATAGGACCCATGCAATAGATGCAACAAGCGGGCCCTGGATCATGCCGACGACCACATCTGCAGGATAGTGGACCCTAAGCATTACCCTGCTCAGTGATACCGCTAATGTATGCATCACCCCCACCAGGATTACCTCCCTCCGCCTTGTCGACAGGTACAGGAGGGTCCAGAAGGCTGCCGTAGCTGCTGCATGACCGCTGGGCATACTCCCGCCCTCAGCATCCACTAGCCACAGGTCTGAGGGGGGCCTGGGAGCGTCTATAACCGTCTTTAGAATAACTGTTACCGTGGATGATGCTATGAGTCCTACAGGTAATGGGAGCCACCTTTCTGCATCTACAAGTAATAGGATGAGTGAGACCGTTATCATAGCCCCGGCCCCGCCTGTATGCGTTATTACCTTGCAGACCTCGATACTGTCTAGGACGCATGCTAATATACCTATTCCAAGCATAATTGATGCCGTCGCCGTGGCTCTCCTAGACCAGTCCAATACTATCACGCATTAATGAATTCTATGTTTATACACCTAATAACCGCTTAGATCCCTGAATACCGCTAGGCTTAATCCGGGATGGTATTAGGTGTACCCCGTCACAGCTCTTGGCATTAAACCAGTACCTACCGGTAAGGCCCTCCCTACACGTTGCATACTCCATGCCGAGCCTCCTAGCCTCCTCCACCACCGGTTTTAACAACTCCTCCCTCTCCCTCCGCGGCAGGTAAAGGTACCCGTTGACCCTGACTCCCTTCTCCCTGTAAAGTCTATATATCCTCTCACCGACCTCCGGGAGCCTCCTCATCCTAGCTAGGTTGTCCGGCCTAGCCTTGTATGTTGATGTGACTATGAATGAGGCGCCAGCCTCCCACACTCTAGACACGAGTTCTCTAAGCATTGAAGGGTCATCATTAATATATGGGATTACTGGGTCTACTCTAACCCCCACCGGGACGCCGTGGCTTGCAACAGCCTTTAGGGCTTCAATCCTATCCCTCTGAAGTGGCGCGTGTGGCTCCACAATCCTAGACCACTTCTCATCAAGCATCGTTATTGACGGTGTGACCGCTACATTACCCCTGGAGATGATGTCTATATCCCGTGTAGCATACATTGTGCCCTTAGTCGTTATCAAGATCCTCCTACCTTGAGGCACTAGGACCTCCAGGATCCTCCGGGTTAACCCTATCCGCTCCTCCTCCGGCGGATAGGGATCGCTGCTCGTCCCAATGTTTATCGGTATCCGTGGGTCCATCCTTAACAGGTCCCTGTATAGTCTTCTAACCACGTCCTTCTTAGGCGTGCTTGGTTTCTCCCCTATATACGCTGTTGCATAGCAGTACCTGCAGGCTATGCTGCACCCTGTATACGGGTTGAGGCTGTACTTGACGGGGCACGTGCATAGGCTGCTGCCCCATGGGTCGAATAGGTTTACAAGGCTGAGCCTCATATATGCACCCTCCCACCTGCTAGCTTCTCCTGGATGATGTGATCCCTATGAATGACCCTATTAGTATCCCTATCAATAGTCCTACAACAAGCGTGCTTAGCTGTGGTGGGCCCTCGATCCTGGTAATTGTCTCGGTTGTGGATTTGGTCACCGTGACTGTGTGGCTTGTAGGGGCTCCGGAGGCTGTCTGGGGGTTGGGAGTGCTGGTTGTAGGCTTGAGGAGCATCCATGATGCTAGTATGGCTAGGTCTAGGCTCCTCCATGCGGCTTCAACCTCCCCTATACTCTTATAGTATTCATAGTTTTGGAGCAGCGCTGATGCCAGCCTGGACCCTGTCTCTGATGCTAGGTACCTTGCAACAGCCTCCGCGTCCCCTAGTAGCAGGTTGCCGTCGAATAATGCGTGTATGGCTGCAGTTGCTAATGCAGCGGCCGCCATGGATAGGTATGCAGACACTACCCTGTGCTCCTCTAGCTCCGATGATACAGTGAGCTCTGCTGCTATATCTACCCCGGCCGAGGACCTGCCAGCCTCCTGTAGCAGGCTTGACGCGTATGCCGTCACACTCTTCGCAAGGCTCGCCAGCACTAGGCTCTTGCCATCTATCCCAACAGGCTCAGGCCAGTCTAGGCCCGCTATTAGCCTCGCCCTGAGAGAGTCTGTGTAGGCTTCCGCCAGTAATTCTATCGGAGTTGTATCCATCACCCTACCCCTGATCGTTAGCACCGTGCCTACCGTGCCATTGGTGGTCCTGGATACCGCGTCTCTATACTCTGACACCGCCACCCACAGGAGTATCCCCGCCATCCCCGTGGATTCTGATCTACCCGTGTATACGGCGTCTATAGTCTTATTCAGCTCCTCCTCAACCCTGGCTATGACAGGAGTCGCGTTCATGTTATTCCCTGCTACCTCCTTCACCCAATAAGCGGCTTTTAGCCTGCTGATCGCGCTGGATATAAGCTGTGTTGCAGGCATGTATAGCCCCTTGGACGCGAGGTCCTCGGCCTCATCCCTATAATGCCTGGCCTCTTCAATATAGCCCCTCAACCCCCTATCCCTAGGCACATCTTCAACTAGGCCGTCATATACCCTACGCAATTCTCTATACACGTCCTCCAGACCTGCTGCAGGGGCAGGGCTCCTGCTGGCATTAACCCGGATCTCTATACCCAGTAGATTACCCAGTAGATTTCTGGCAACGTCAGACACGGTCCCCGCCTGGAGGACCTTGACCCCGAGCCTCTCCCCCTCGCTGGAGAGGTTCACCTTTACAGGGACCGCTCTGACTATCGCGAATGGGCCTATCCTCTCCACCACCCTCTCATATGACGTGTATACAAGCTGACCCTTAGGGACGATGAAGGCCTTTCCACCTGTCTCTGCAACGGCCTCAAGCTTCTCCTTCAACCCGCCAACGGGCCCTATGGTCGAGTCTACATAAACCATGCCAGTGGCCACGTTGTTTGTGGAGCATTCCACGCCTTGCAGTGCTGCTATAGTGGCTGCGGCCATTGCAGCTCCAGCGCTAGGACCTCCTACTATTATGCTTGGAGCATCTAGCTGGTAGTAGAAGTTGTAGCTGTTGAAGTCTAGTCCTAGGACTAGTGTTGATGCGAACGCCGCTATCCTTGCCGCTCCCTGAGTGTCTATTTCTGTGGCTGGGCTTGTACTTATATAGACCCTCCCCGAGCCGGGGTATTCTACTCTAACTGTTAGGTTGCTCACAACACCCCTCCCGCTACTTGAGACAGCTGCTATATGTATGGTGCATTCCCGTGACCATGAGCCCTGTGTGTATGAGCTTGCAGGGTATGCAAGCTGCATCACTAGGAGTAGTAGCAGTATTATGGCAGGCCTCACACCTTACCCCCACAGGCAATGCATGGGGGCCTAGGGTTTATACGCTATCCCCGAAGATTCCACTCGGCACTGGTATACTTCTCCTTGTAGAGCTTTGTGGAGTACTCTAGCTCCCATCTTTCCAGGCCTTGGGGCTCTAGGATCCATTTGCGAGTAGCCGCCTGGAGCACTGATGATATGGCATCCCCCAATGTTATACCCGCTATATCCGAGAGGTTTCCAGGATTATACTTGGCCGGGGTGACCTCGCCACGGAGCACCCTATCCATCCTCGGCTTTATAACCCTCTTCAGGGTATCCATGTCTGACTCTACCAGCATTGTGGAGTGGAATAGGTATGCACACGCCTTAACGTGGACCGCTGTCCCAGACACCTTCCAGCCCGTTACAACAACGTCGTTTCCATTCTCTATCCACGGTTCCAATCCCATGATCCTGAGTGCAGACACTACTAGCCCCAGGCCCCTCCTATACGCTTCATCTACTCCAATCCTGCCCTGTGTGCCCTCTATGAGTGTTATGTTCAGGTTGCCTCCATCATGGTATACAGCACCTCCCCCACTGGTCCTCCTAACGATTGGTATGCCAAGCCTCTCCGCCTCTCTACAGTTAACCTCCTCGCAGGCCTTCAACCCCCTACCAATAACTACCGATTCCCGGTTGATCCAGACCCTCACCACCCTCCTCCTATAACCCCTGCATACCGACTCAAGCAGCGCCTCCTCTACTGCAAGATTCCAGTAAGGGTTCCTAGACTGGTCTATGACTAGGCTGGCATGCTCCACCCACTACACCCTTCCGGGGAGCCTGTGTGTGCCTTCAATGTTCCAGGACCTAGTGGAGTACTTATTCTTGTAGAGCTCCTCGGCCAGGCTGGCCTCCACGGGGGTTAGCCCCCCGTATATGACCTCCCCATAGCCTAGCTCCCTACTGAACCCCTCAACCATAGCCTCTAGGACCTCTCGAAGGTCTACACTATAGCCTAGATTCCTGAGCCCCGTCACCCTGGCCCCTAGCTCCCGGGGGCTAGTCCTGGTCTTGATCACCCTAGTCCATATTGCTGGGTCGAAGTCTAGTAGTAGTGTGCCGTGCTGGAGTAGCGCGTCCCCCATCCTAACCTGGGCGCTCCCAGACACCTTCCTACCCTCCACTAGCACGTCGCTTGCACCCTCCCTGAGGTAGCACAGCTCCTCCTCGGATCCCCTGAAGCCCCCCACTCTAGCCTTTATCCCCATGATCCCTAGGGCCCTTACCAGCCCGCGTGCTATCATTGCGGCGGACTCCGGTATGCTGGCCCTATACACGGGGTTTTGGCTTGATAGTATGATGCTATATGTGACCTCTCCGCCGTCCACGTGTATGAGGGTTCTACCTCCGGTAGGCCTCCTGACCAGGACTAGGCCTAGCCTGTCAACCTCCTCCATATTGACTGAGGATCGGGTGTCCTGTCCCCTTCCAAGGCTTACCCCTGTAGGCCTCCACGTGTAGATCCTAAGGGTGTCGACTCCTGACCCCCTTCTAGAGGCCAGTAACGCCTCGTCTATGGCCATGTTCATCCTGGGGTCTCTTGCCCCGTCTATAATTACCCTTAGCCTCACGACGAGACAGCCTCCATATACGCCTCCTTAGCCTTGTAGCTGGTCCTTGCCAGGGGGTGTGCTACTACCGCTTTGAAGCCCATCCTCCTGGCCTCCCGCTCCAGCTCCTTAAACTCCTCCATAGTATACATCTTCACCAGGGGATAGTGGCGAGGGCTCGGTCTTAGGTACTGGGATAGGACTAGTATGTCAACGCCGACGCTCCTGAGGTCCTCCATCGCCTCAAGGACCTCCTCCCACTCCTCACCCATGCCTAGCAGGATCGAGGACTTGGTCACCACACCGCTCCCGAAGTCCTTGGCCATCCTGAGGACCTCCAGGCTCTGCCTGTAGCCCGCCCTCCGATCCCTAACCCTTGGGGTGAGCCTCTCGACGGTCTCTATGTTGTGGGCCACCACCTCCGGCCCTGCTTCGAGGACCTTCCTCAGGTGCTCGGGCCTGCCCTGGAAGTCCGGTATGAGGACCTCGACTATGACTCCTGGATTGATCCTCTTGACCGCCCTTATAGTCTTGGCGTAGTGCTCTGCACCTCCATCGGGAAGGTCGTCCCTGTCAACACTCGTTATCGTCACATAGTCCAGCCCCATCCTCTTGACTGAGAGGGCTATCCTGACTGGCTCGCCCGGGTCTAGGGGGCCTGGCCTGCCGCTCTTTACATAGCAGAACCTGCATCCCCTAGTACATATATCACCCATTATCATGAACGTGGCGGTCCCGCTGCCCCAGCACTCCCCTATATTGGGGCATAGGGCCTCCTCGCATACAGTGGCTGCACCGCTCCACCTGACTATCCCCGCTACACTCCTATACTTGTCGTTAAGCCTGATCCTGAGCCTGATCTTCTCCACCTAGCCTCACCCTTAGGAGCGTGGAGCCCGGGCCTACATGGTCTCCGGGCCTGGCGAGGACCTCCTCGACCACTCCACCCACTGGAGACTCTATGGCTAGTATCGCCTTCTCTATCTCAACCTCTACTACAACCTCCCCTGGGGCTACCCTGTCCCCGGGCGACTTGTATACGGTTACAACCCTCCCCTCCCAGTCACTCCTCCTAGGCCACAGCTCGCTTGGCACACTTACCTCTACTACGCTCCCCTCCAAACAGGTCACCTGTATAGGATGGACCTGTCCTAGGGGCTAAATAGTATGGCTTAGTGCTATCTCCAGGAGCCTCCTGGCAACCTCCTCGCTGCTGGGCCTCTCCCAGGGCTCTGGTGCAAGCATGCTGCTTATGATCCTCCTCATCCCTTCGTGTCTTATCCTTGCAGTGGCCCTCCAGACTGTTTCAGTATCTGCATCCTCCCCGTCGACAACGCTGCCAGTCAGCATGTATAGTAGCGTGTTGCCGAGCTGGTAGACGTCCACCCTACTCTCATACCCCCTCCTCCTCGACTCCACCCTCAGGTCCCTGTATACCTGCTCCGGGGCCCTGAATCCGGGGGTGTAGTGCCGGGCTATTACTGATTGTGAGAGTGCTGATACAAGCCTTACTATCCCCGAGAAGTCGCCCAGCTTGGCGATGTTCCTTGATAGGAATATGTTCCCGGGCTTCACATCGCCGTGGACCAGGCCCCTCCCGTGTATGTACCTCAACGCGTCCCCTATCTGGGCCCCTATGATTGAGGCCTCCACTACTCCAGGCCTCCATCCACGGCTCATCTGCCATTCTATGCTGCCCTGCTCGGCATATTCATATACAAGTAGTGGTGCACTGGTCGAGTATCCGAGTAGTCTCAACACGTTTGGGTGGTTGATCCCGGCCAGGATCCTGGCCTCATCCATGATCCTCTTAATAACGTCCTCCTGGACTGTAATGTATGTGCCTTTAACCAGGTCCTCATACCCCCGGGGGACCTTGACTGCGAATTCTCTGTCGCCTAACCTGCACCTGTATACGCACCCCCAGCCTCCGCATCCTAGCATGCAGCACCTCCACTCCCCCTCAAAGTCCTTGGGTGCTATGGGGCTTGGCAGGTTTACCCTTGAGTCTGGGGTGCATCCATACCCATCTATAAGCCCTGGGACCGTTAGCTTGGCAGCGGACTCTATCCATGTGGTGACTGCCCTGGCTAGGTCTGTATACACCGTGTCTCCTAGATTGTATTGGGGCCCTTTCAACCCGCTCCTAGACCTGGATAACTCCTCTAGGAGCCTCTTGACGGTCTCCCTACCTCCAGCTCTCTCCGGGTCTATGTAGGGGTACCTGCTCAACACACCCCCATCCAGCCCGTCGAGTAGTTCTGCAGCCTCAGAGAGCTCCTGCCTGCCCCTCACACCCCCTTCCACAGCTTTAAGGAGCAATTCTGCATACCTCTTCACCACCGAGAGGCTCCTCCTCTCACCTTCAAGCCTATCCTTCTCCATGGAGAGCCTTTCAAGCTCCTCAACACTCTCCCTAGGCACGCCTAAGCTTGCTAGTAGCTCAAGGCAACCGCTCCTCCATCCCTCTAGGCACTTGCGGGCCTCCTCTACCCGGCCAGTAAGGATCCTCGCCATGAGCACCGATACAAGCGTCAGAGAGACTAGTAGGAATATTCTTGCAGGGGCCCCTGACAGGCCCCTGAATACCTCCACGAACCCCCGGCCTTGGATAGAGTAGGCTAGGAATACCAGTATGCTGACAGTCATCACTAGTATATACGCCGTGCCTAGCAGGATATACCCCAGCCCGTCCACGCCTCCCCGAAGGAGGTCCTTGGATAGTGATATGGTGACCGTGTATACTATAACCGCGTATACTACGGATAGTATCAGGGGCGCCATGGATCCGGGGGCCAGAGGCTCCAGCACCAAATACGCTATCACACCAGACGCTATAGCCGCCACAGTGGAAGGGAGTATATTTAGGGTCATGGACTCCCTAACCCTATCCCTAACACCCTCAAGCCTCCTTGAGACCCCGTCTAGCTCCTCATTGACCTTGGCAATGTCATCATTAATTGACCGTATAACCTCTTCCAGCCTAGACTTGACCCCCCTAAGCCGCTCCCCCAACTGACACACCATGAATACTACTATACACTAAAGACGCGATGACATAATAAGAGTTCAAGGACCCCGCTATAAGGCTCCTCGCCACACATATATTAGAGTAGCCATGGATTGTATTCATGCTATAGCCGGGTGGGTAAGACGGGTGTGGTACCACGGCTAGCAGGCTTCCAGGAGCTGCGCTGGATAGTTCTCAACTGGGCGACCGCAAAATGTATGTGTACATTAAGAGGGTCAGGAGTGGTGGGCGCACCTACTACTATCTAGTCGTTGAAGAGTACCTAGGCCACGGCAAGAGGCGTAGGATTGCCCACATACCGGTCAGGAAGATATTAGAAGAGTTCAACGTTGATGTCGAAGGAGTTAATTGGTGCGGGGGGTGGGATTTGAACCCACGCAGGCCTACGCCAACGGGTCTTAAGCCCGACTTGACGCCCGTAGGGCGTCAACAAGATGATACACAAGTTAATGAACAAGATAAAGGATTTTTGAAGCAGAGGCTGGGAACCCAGGCTTCTCAAAGGCTGCTAGGGGAGTTCGAGGCCTGGTGTAGGCAGCATAGCAGCGGGGAGACCTGCAGGCAGTATATCAATAAGATTAGGGAGATTGATGCTGGGCTCAGACAACTAGACGCCACCAGGTGGCACGCCACAGCGTGGAAGAGGCTCATGAGATTCCTATGCGAGGAGAGGGGTAACAGGAAGGCATGCGAGGAGTTCAAGAGGGTTAAAAGCAGAAAGAGCACGCCAGACCTCTACGTCCCACAGGATACAGAGATAAGAGAAGCACTGGAGAGCAGCCTAGGCTTCTTCTACAGGGTGCTAGTCGAGAGTGGATTAAGGGCCGTGGAGGCTGCCAGAGTCCTAGAAGGTGATCTAAGATGCGTGGACCTAGGCTGCTGCATTAGGTGCGAGCTCAAAATGATAAGACGGAGTAAGAGGGCATACTGGGCATACCTCCTGGAGGAGCCAGACCCCAGACCCGTGGACCTGGATAGGCTCCAGGAGGCCAGGATAGAGCTGGACCTAGTACCATTCAAATACGTGAGGAAATGGGTAGCCACCAAGATGCTAAGCCTGGAGATGCCAGAGGCAGCTATAAACTTCATCCAGGGAAGAGTCCCAGACACGATACTCAGGAGACACTACCTAAACCTACTAACAATAGCGGATAAAGAGTATGGGAAATATGCTAGGTGGCTCAAGGGCTGGCTCCAGACATTATACATCTAGCAGCTCCCTGCTAGCCGCTACCGCTATCCTCCCCAATAGGGGGTGTAGCCTATCCCTCCTCAGCTCCAGCCACACGCCTCTACGCGTCAACACGCCCACAGACTCCAGCTCCCTCAACGCCCTTGCTACATCCTCCAGTGTGAACGGTGCTGGCGAAGATGCCTGGTACCGCGCAGCCATCCTATACAGCTCCCCTACGCTGACACGCCCCCCGTAGAGGGCTCCGAGGACGAATTCTATGACCGTCAGGACCACGCCCCCAACCCCCGCGGCTACGTGTATATGAAGCTTACAACCCTCACACCGCCACCCCCTGGTGTTCCCGGTATTCTAGGAGCTGCTTGTATGGGCTGGTTTCTGGGAGCTCTGCGCTCCTCAGCTGTCCCCTGTACTCTTCTAGTAGCCTGTACCAGTGTGGGC
>JALWGG010000154.1 GCA_027013765.1 Acidilobaceae archaeon | reverse complement strand
CTGATGATCGAGTCATACACGTGCCTGGGCCCCTTATCCCCCAGCCTGGCCAGTACAGAGAGGAGCTGGTCTACCTCGCCAGTAGCCTGGCCCTCCTTCTTCAGGGCTACTATGTCGAGGGCCGTATGGGTTACAGCGTATACCCAGCCGACTACGTGGTCGGGCTTCTCGCCCCACTCCCTGGCGAGGTCCTCTGGGCTATAGCCTGATAGCCTGAAGCCCAGTGCTGCAACAGCAGTCTGCCTACCCACGTCATCTATATAGAACCTCCTATTCACTATGTGCCCCCTGGCTGCCAGGAGCCTGGAGATGGTGTCTCCAAGGCTAGTGTTCCTGGCATGGCCCATATGTAGGGGGTGGACGGGGTTAGCGCTTGTATGCTCCACCACTACGCGCCTAGGCCTGTCAACCTTTACAGGCTTAGGGCTCCACCCATTCATCATGAGACCGTAAACATACTTGGCTAACGCGGTCTCCTCGAACCTTATATTCAGGAAGCCTCCGACAACCTCCAACTCTATGAACCTGACACCCCTCTCCCAGACCCTGCCCCTAAAGGCCTCAACCACGGCCTGCTGGTTTGCAGGGCTCCTCTTCAGGAACCTGAGCAGTGGGAATGATAGGTCTCCATACTCCTCCCTAGGAGGCGGCTGGACTAGTCTAAATGCCTCCTCAACGCTGATCCCGAATACCTCGCTGAAGTACTTAGAGGCTTCAATAGTCACTAGGGTTAGCGGGTCGATCAATGTACCCCCCACGCCTCAGCCCTCCACCAGCCTCTTCTAGGGTAGGAGGCGCAGGTATATGTGGTCTAACTCCTACCAGTGGCCCAGTTATACCTCCTCACATACCTACCCAGCCCGAGATACTCTATAGTATCCTCAACGTATCTAGCATAGCTGGGGTCACCCATACTAGCCCTGACCTTCCTCCTCCTAAGTACAGCCTTGAAGACCATCCTGCCGTTATGATCATAAACCTCGAACCATCCAGTGATGAACGCTTTCCCCCTCCTGTTAAGCCTAACATATACCACAACATCTCCCACGCCAAGCTCGATCGATGCAGTCCAGGATCTCCCCCTAGAATAAGTCTTGGACCCCCCGGGATCGCCGCTGGCTACAGCCTCAATCCCACCCTTTCCACGGAATACTAGGACCAGCCTCCTCTCTGCATGATGCCCAGTCCTGCTCTTAGAAGCCTCTACAGTGAACCTTAACACCGTCATCTCCATACTCCTGTCTATAGCCGTGAATGCCCGGGAAATAATAGTTATTGAGATGCCAAGGGTGCATGTGTAAAGGGATAAAAACATAGGATGAATGCCTTGCGTGTTTGGATTGGAGGTTACCGGGCTTGAGCCTGGGCCTCCTGGAATAGTAGCCTCCTATTCTTTATACTCCTATTTAGTAGGTCCGCGTGCTCCAGTGTGACCTGGTACTCCCTTATCTTGTCCAGCACGTAGCTCCCATCCTCGTTGATCGCTATCCTGTTTATGTATACTTTTCCTTCGTCGAAGCCCACGGTGTACACGTATACATTCCTAGCCCTGAGGTACTCTCTAACCTCTGGGTCCTGGAGGGCCTCGTCGAGGGCCTTGGCAGCGAAGATCCTTACATGGACTACTATGTCGCCGGGAACCCTCTCCCTAGCCATCTCCTTGAGTAGGTTCTTGAAGCTCCTCTTGTTCTCCTCTATTGGAGTCTCACCGCCATACTGGAGTAGTGTTACCTGGGGCTGGAAGCTGGCCAGCCTCTTTGCCAGCTCAGCCTCGTTCTCCCCTATTTCAACCATGAAGTGGCTGGTGACGCCGTTGCCAGCCTCTATGAACGTGGCCTCTGTAGCTGCTGCAATGCTGCTGCATATTATGTTCTTGGGTGCAACAACTGCCAGCTTGTTGACGCCCAGGTCTGCCAGCGCCTTTCCCACTAGCCTCCCGGTCAGGGCCCTGAGGTATATCTCCTCCTCGAATGTAGTTAGGGGCATCCGGTGCTCACCCCCGCATATTTTCCGGTGTTAATTTATAGAAGTGGTGTTATGTATGAATCTTAGTAAATATTAGTATATTTCAATATATTACAATTCAGGCCCTATTCCTTCGTCTAAAGACGAATACCAGATAGACATTAGCATAGGTTTATAAAGGAGTTGACCCAGCTAAGTCTTTGGTGCATCACATGCCTGATAGTAGGCCGGAGCATAAGGCCGGCATCCACGGTTGGGGAGCCTATATACCGAGGTACAGGCTCCCCCTAAAGCTGATAGCATCCACATGGGGATGGGCGGAGGACCAGTATAAAGGGTTAAACGTGGTGCAGAAGGCGATTGCAGGCCCAGATGAGGACTCTACAACCATGGGTTATGAGGCAGCACTTAACGCGATCAAGAGGGCGGGCATAGACCCGGCAGAGATAGGTGCAGTGTTCTTCGGAACGGAATCAAAGCCCTACGCGGTTAAGCCTAGCGCTACAATAATAGCGGAGGCTCTTGGGATAACACCAATAACAATGGCCACCGACCTAGAGTTCGCCTGCAGGGCCGCAAGCGAGGCTATGAGGACCTCCATAGGCCTAGTATCGTCGGGGATGCTCAAGTATACACTTGTGATAGGAAGCGATACAGCGCAAGCACAACCAGGAGACGTGCTGGAGTTCACAGCCGCGAGTGGGGCGGCTGCTTTCATAATAGGGCCTAGTGAGGGGGCAGCTGCCGTGTTTGAGGGGAGCTATACGTATGTAACGGATACACCAGACTTCTGGAGGAGGAGCCTCCAACCCTATCCACGGCATGGCGAGGGGTTCACAGGGGAGCCAGCATACTTCCACCATATAATCTCATCGGTTAGGGGGCTTCTAGAGGAGCTGGGTCTCAAGCCCTCCGACTTCGACTACGCGATATTCCACCAGCCTAACGGGAAGTTCCCAGTAAGGGTCGGCCTAAGGCTTGGCTTCAGCATGGAGCAGATAGAGCCGGGGCTAGTCACCCCGGAGATCGGGAACACATACAATGCAAGCGCCCTACTAGGCCTTGCAAGGGTCCTGGATAAGGCAAAGCCCGGGGAGAGGATCCTTGTAGCGCCATTCGGAAGCGGTGCTGGAAGCGATGCATATAGCATAGTAGTCACAGACCGTGTTGAGGAGAAGAAGGGTAGGGCCCCTACGGTAGAGGAGTACATAGGGAGGGGTGTTGAGGTGGACTACGGATTCTACCTCAGGTATAGGGGGAAGATCAAGCTAATGCCCAGGTGACGAGCCATGGTCGGTATAATAGGCGTGGGGATGACCAGGATCAACAGGCACTATGGTAAGGGGCTAAGGGAGCTTGCCCTGGAAGCTGCATCGTCCGCGGTGGAGGATGCGGGGGTCAATGGTGTAGACTTCATAGTAGTGGCATCCAGCCTTAGCTACAAGCAGGTAGGCCAGCTCGACCTTGCAGGCCACCTGGCCTCCTACCTAGGATACCGGGGGTCGAGAGGGATCGCTGTAGAGTCTGGAGAGGCTAGCGGGCTGGCCGGCCTCATGGTTGCCTACGGCCTGCTGGCCTCAGGCGTCGCCGACAAGGTCCTCCTTGTGGGTGTTGACAAGCTTACAGAGTATAATAGCGGGGAGACGTATAGCCACCTTGAGGGGCTCTATGACGTTGAGGGCGACGGGTTCTACAATATAGGGCACGCAGGCATAGCCGGGATCCTAATGAGGCTATACATGAATGAGTATGGGGTTGACAGGTTGACTATGGCGAACTGGCCAGCCCTGATGCACGCAAACGCAAAGGTCAACCCGTATGCGATGCTCAGATTCGCCATCACACCAGAGAAGGCCGCCTCAGCAATGCCGCTAGCGGACCCAATAACGCTGATGGACAGCTACCCTATAGGTGATGGAGCCGCGGCCCTAGTCCTCGCACGGGGTGACTCGGGTGATGTAGAGGTGTCAAGGGTTGAATCGTCTACAGGATACCCATCGCCAGCCCATAGGGATGACCCATTATTCATAGAGTCCCTCCGCGACGCTGTGGCCAGGATCGGGCTCTCCAGAGAGGACCTTGAGAAGATTGATGTAATGGAGATCCACGACTCGTTCACGATAACAGCCTACATGATCCTAGAGACGCTGGGCCTATCAGACAAGGGGAGGGCTCCAAGGGATGTAGCGGAGGGAAGGTATAACGGAGGCGGGGCCCCGGTACTCAACCCGAGCGGCGGCCTGAAGGCACGAGGGCACCCGATAGGGGCTACGGGGGTATACCAGCTTGCAGAGCTCACACTACAGTTGAGGGGAGAATTCCCCGGGGTCAGGGTTGATGGTGCCAAGAGGGGGCTGGCTATATCGCTCAACGGCTTCGGGTCTAGCAGCTATGTTGCACTACTCACTGCAAGGTAGGGTGATGAACCGTGATTACAAGGCATTGGAGGAGGAGGCATAACCTCTACAAGCTTGTCGGGTCAAGGTGCAGGTCCTGCGGCAGGGTGTTCTACCCCTACTCGCAGAGGTGCATCTACTGCGGCTCCAGGGAGGTGGAGCAGGCGAGGCTTGAAGGGGATGCAAGGCTTGTAAGCTACAGCATAGTGTATAGCGTAAGCGACGAGGCGAAGTATGAGGCCCCAGTAATACTAGGCATGGTAGACATTGGAGGTGTAAAGGTTATCGCGGAGCTAACCGACGTGTCGCCAGGAGAGGTTGAGGCAGGCATGAGCCTGGAGCCGGTGCTTAGAAGAGTCACGGTAAACGGGGAGAGTGGGCTAATATACTACGCGGTAAAGTTCAGGCCAAGGCTGGGTGGAAGTGGAAGTGGAGGGGATTGAGGAGGTCCTCAAGAGGATAGAGAGCGGGGAGCTGAGCATATCAAGGCTTGAAAAGGAGCTACCCCCCAACCTAGCGGCGCTAGCCAGGAGAGCATATCTTGAGAGGAGCCTAGGGGTAAGCCTTTCAAGCATAGCCAGCACGATACTAGACTTCGACGAGCTTTATGGTAGGAACATTGAGAACCCGATCGGGGCAGTCCAGATACCAGTAGGCATAGTAGGACCCCTCAGGGTCAACGGGGAATATGCTCAGGGCGACTTCTACGTGCCCCTAGCCACCACGGAGGGCGCGCTAGTAGCCAGTGTAAACCGGGGGGTTAAAGCGGTAACAGAGTCCGGGGGAGCCACGGTAAGGATAGTCAAAGACCACATGACCAGAGCCCCCCTACTATGGACCCCAGGCATAGTCGAGGCCCTAAGGCTAGTCGAGTGGATCAAGGAGCACCAGGAAGAGTTGAAGGCAAGGGTAGGGGAGGTGACAAGGCATGGCAAGCTAGTAGAGGCGCAACCCTTCATAGTAGGCAACCTAGTCTGGATCAGGCTATACTACAAGACCGGCGACGCCATGGGCATGAACATGGCAACAATAGCAAGCGACAGGATATGCAAGCACATAACAGAAAACTACCCCGGCGAGGCCAGCTGCGTAGCACTAAGCGGCAACATGTGCAGCGACAAGAAGCCAGCAATAATCAACAGGCTCCTAGGCAGGGGCAAATACGTGGTAGCAGAAGCCCTAATACCCAGGAGAGTGGCGGAGAAGGTCCTCAAAGCCAGCCCAGAAGCGATAGACTACGTGAACAGGGCCAAAAACCTCCTAGGAAGCGCCGCAGCCGGGAGCCCAAGCTACAACGCCCACATAGCAAACATAATAGCAGCAGTATTCCTAGCAACAGGCCAAGACGAGGCACAGGTAGTAGAGAGCAGCATGGGATTCACATGGACAGAGATCAGGGGAGAAGACCTATACATAAGCGTAACCCTCCCAAGCCTAGAAATAGGCACAGTAGGAGGAGGAACAAGGCTACCAACACAACGGGAGGCACTATCAATAATGGGAGTAGCAGGAGGCGGAAACCCACCAGGAGTAAACGCCCTCAAATTCGCCGAAATACTGGCAGCAACAGTACTAGCAGGGGAGCTAAACCTCACAGCAGCCATAGCAGCAGGCCACCTAGCCTCAGCCCACATACAATACGGAAGAGGAGCAGCCAAACAAAGAAAAGAAGCCAGACAGGAACACTAGCCAATCAACACCTAAGACTTAGACTTACCATACACATAGACAGCGATAACAATCATAACCCCCAACACAAACATGGCCTGAGCATAAGGATTATACAACATCAATCTCACAGGCTAGGAGGGTTATGATTAGGGTTGTTACGGCTAGGCTACGGGTCTAGGGCATAGCCCGGCACCGATTTCTTTCCACTAATTCTATGGTAGGGCTATAGTGTGTATCCTAGGATACTCTAGAAATTCTCGGGTAGGGTGCTCTTGGGAGACTGATGCATGCCTGTGGAGTCTTCGGCGGGGGATAGAGTGTAAATACCCATAAGTCTTGTACAAATATGTATTCTGGGGGTCATGTTGGAGCCTGGCAGGGTTCCCGTATACTCTACTCGGCCCTCCATTCTTCTCATACTCTTCCTTCTTTTCGTGGGGCTTCTCTCCCTGTTGGGGGCTATTGAATCTCTCCTTATCACGGGCGAGGAGGTCTTTTATGGTGTATTCCTGGCTGGGGTGGCCATTGTCAGCATGTACTTGGTAGTCCGTGATATCGTCTCTGGGACCCTGGCCTGGCTCACTGGGAGAAGGCTCCGGGGCCTGCTCCGCTTCGATGGCAACAGGGTAATCCTGGCCCGGCCTGTGCGCCTAGAGCCGGGTAGGCTACTCATGGGGTCTGTAAAGTTCTACTCCATAGGAGGCGATCTAAGGAGGAGGAAGACGGAGGTGTTAAGGTTCAGGAAGGGTCCCGGGAGCCCCTTTACGGCATCCGAGCTCGACCCGGGAGCGGCGCCGCCTGTTGACGGCGTCTTACCAGGATACTACTCATATGGGGGTAGCTACGCCTTCCCAGTAGAGATCCCAGCCTTCAAGATACTAGACCTAGCCAGGCTAGGCGTCTATCCACTCATAGTCGTGGCTAGGATAGAGGCACCCCCACTAGAGCCCGGAGCGGACAAGCTGGAGGTGGGAGACGATGGGGCCAGGGCCGTATTAACCCTGGCCCCAGACCCCAGGGGTGGAGTGCGGGGAACACTCATCTACACCGGGGAGGCGATCGGGGCAAAGGTAGAGGCAAGGATCGAGAAGGGCGACGTCGCGGTATATGCCACGATAGCACGGCTAACCCAGCCAGGCTCACTGGAGATACGCTGGCCCCGCATGGCGGGGGAGACCCGCTTAGCGGTCTTGAGTATTCACAAGTCGCTCCCAGCCAAAAAGCTCATGAAGCTCCTAGGCCTGGAGGCGGGAGAGGCGTCTGGCAACATTTTCCGGGAAGGCAGGGTGGAGCTAGCCTTGATCCTAGAGAGGAGATTTGCGAGGGATTTGAGGAGGGTGGTAACCCTACGCCCACTCGGAGGCTAGCCCCTTTGGCTATACTTGGGTGCTGGACGGATTTGTATATACCCCGCACCCCAGAATACTTATAAATAAGAGGTATATATTCATTATGTTATTTAGTAGTAGGGGCAACATTAATAGGGTGATGCAGGGTGAGAGCCACAATACTCTGGGCTCTTGCCCTCACCATACTCCTCCTAGCACCATCAATACTACCCGCAACAACGCCACAAGCACAGGAGAGGAAGTACATAGTCATTGCCATGCCATTCTTCCTCCAGGAGAGCCTAGGATCAGCACAGGCAGTATTCGTCTACGGATACGAGCACCTTGAGTTTGCTGTCGACCTTAATTACAACGGCAAGGTGGATCCTGGAGAGCCCTACATAAATAAGACTAGGCCCGGCGAGTACCTCTACGCAGCTATAGGAGCCTCATCGATCCACAAGGTTGCAGTAAAGATGGCCAGGGGCCCCTCACCTCTCTGGATCCTCGTGCCCAGCGACACCCCCGTCTCCGTAGGCTTGCTGGCAGCGGATAGCAGCGGGTACAAGGCCGCATACCACGCGCCGCCACCAGGGACCAGGCTACTGGTGCCAGGCCTGCCTGGCAAGCTCTACTTGACCCCGGCTACCCCCGAAGGGGCAAGGGTATCTGTGACAAACGAGACGGGGAAGTATGATTACACCCTGACCCCCGGCCAGGTGCTAGTCTTCCCTACCGGGGCTAGCCCCGTGTGGGTGGAGTCTGATAAGCCAGTCTCAGCAGCCCTCTACGGCGGGAAGGGTAGGGGGAGGTTCCTAACAGAGATAATACCCCTCGACCAGGCCTATGCCCTCTATGACTTCGCCCTCCCCCTCCACACTGACAGGGTCTCAAAGTATCTGGATGGGTTAACAGTCTACACTATACTAGTCGAGGCGGTTGGGGATGATGCAGGTAACTATACTTGGCTCCTCACGAGGAAGCCGGCCTCATACCGGGACTATATGGACTCGCCAGGCATAGCGTATATTGTCGCGGTCAACAGTAAAGACGGGATCGCTGTTACACCAGTCTACAACCTGGCTGGTTGGTCCTCCTGGGGATTCCGCTCCACAACAACGGGGCTAATAACATATACCTCCTGGTGGCAGTCCTCCTCCGAGAATGCGGGCATTATCTATGTCCCAGCCGTTATGATTCCCGATAGGGCTCCATGGCTGGCATTCGCCCAAGAGGGTGACTATGAGTATGATGTGCTTGTGGATATGTCGAACACTAGTGTTCCTCTAATAATGATCCCGGCCCACGATAGCAAGGCTAGAATGCTGGGCGTAATGGACTCCGTGGTCCCAATACTATACTATAGGAACATGCCAGGCTCGCGTGGAGGAGACTTCATACTAAGGACGATGTGGCACCCATTAACACCTGATCAGGCAAGCCAAGCCATAAACATGGCCCTACAAGACTCCTCAAGCGCCTACTATAACAAGACCATAAGCCCCTTCCATGCAGGTATAGCCACCCCGAGGCACCCAGTCATAGCTGGCGACAGCCTACAGGTAACAATAGAGGGTCAGAAACTCCTACGGGGAGCAGCGATACTGGCACTAGTAGACTCCTCGCTCGAACCCGTTAGTGTAGAGGTCAACACCAGCCTCAGCATAAGCCTCAAGGCAAGGCTAAGCCACAGGACCAACGGGTTCCTAGCCATATACTATGCCTGGACCATCGAAGACGGCCAGATCTACGCGTACAAGCCCACGGGATTCCCCATACCAGCAGACCACGTAGACCCAAAGGCCAATACCCATGCAGCCCCCACACTAGCCACCCCTAGAGGAGGCGTAGAGATTCTAGACCCGGAGCCCGAGGTGGTATCAGTAAGCGGCGGATACTACCATAGGGAATTCGCATACACCCACCTCTCCGACATAGAGACCCACCTAAGATGGATCCTCGGAGTCAGCAGCAGAGCGCTACAGACACTACTAAGCAGCCTAACCCAGCCAGCCGAGGAGGAGACCACTACCACCAAGCCGCCAGAGACGACAACACCCATACAGGAGGAGACAACGAGTATCCAGGAGGAGGCAACAGAGACACGAGAAACCACTACACAGACGACACCCACAACATCTGAAACAGTTATGGAGGAGACACGGGCGGAGACAGGAGGGGAGAAGACTCACAGGTCCATACTACAAGCCGGAGACACAATAACCTACAAGATCACGATAGGAGGCAAAGGGCCAGAGGGAGAAGGTAGCTGGACCGGCATACTAACCTTGAAAGTCGTGGAGGCAGACGCCATTAAACCGATAAAGAACACGCTCTCCGATGATGCTAGAGCCCTAGCCACCAGCCTAGCCGACGTGTCAGACGTCTTCCAGCTAGCCGGGATGCCGCCACTCTACTACTCCTTCTACCCCCACAAACCCTCCAGTGCCTGGAATGAGGGTGTCAGATGCCCACTAATACTACAAGACGGTATAGTGGATAAGGAGGATAAGGGTACTATAGACTATCTAGGCCTAGACGGAAGCTACGCATGCAAGTACACCAAGGGGGTCCTAGTACAGCTAGAATTCAACGCCAAAGGCAAGATAAACGGTCAGGATTCCGAGATACATGCAAAAATAGAACTAGCCAACACAACCATAAAAGAGCTCCAGCCAAGCAGCCTAGAGGGCCTGGAGACCAAAAACATGGCAATAGCTGGACTCGCAGCAGCTATAATCATAGCCATAGCAATTATAATACACCGCAGACGATGAGGGGCTAGACGCCCTCAATCCTCATTATATAGACATTACATCATAAATAAGGGTCTAACTTTTTCCCAGCAATCAAATATTTCAAGGCCTAGCCAAGCTCAAACAGGAATCCAGGAATGCCCATCCAAAAATCCTAGCTGCAGCTATTTCTGATATCTAGACCTTTCCAGGGCTGATTAAGCAAGCCAGAGACGTTGACGTTAGAGCTAGTATGCTAACCCTAGGTATGTAGGGTAGCTATCTTTGAGAGTTTCAATAGTGAGTCTGTTTTAAGTCCTGTGTGGTGAAACTTTGGGTGTGATTTAGTTATTAGGATATCAGTCTCAGGATCGTATTTCTCTATTTTTGAGGATATAAATGCAACCACGACATCACTACCACTGTCATAGAGTACTAGTGCTGGCCGGAGCTTACGTCCCGTCAAATCAGTGAAGGGGAAGTATATGAGTACTATCTTACCTTTTAATGTCGTCTTCGGTATAGACGTCTGGTTCATCCTCTAGAAACTCTCGAAGGCTATCCTCCTGAAGGCGTAGGAGGGCATACTCCTCCAAGAGCTTCATGAACTTGTCAAACTCATCACTAACCACGAGGTCGAGAATAGCCTCAATCCTATGCTTAACCTCTTTAGCATCTACACCCTCAGGTACCTTAATAACTACCTCAGACACATTATATCCCACATCAACAAAAGTATTGGCAGAGGCCTTATCAGTATTTCCAATTCCAATCTAAAATACTATATGGCGGGCCCGCCGGGATTAGGGACCCGGGACAACAGCATAGGTTCTCAAGTCCTATGGATGTCATATCTGGGTTCTAATTATGGTGGACTGTGGCTCGCAGTGGAAGTAAATATAATGTTTAAACAGTTAACAATAGCGTCTCTCTAGGATAAATATTCTTGAATTAGAATATAAATTAATATAAATTCCTACAGAATATGTCTATCTAGAC
>JALWGG010000153.1 GCA_027013765.1 Acidilobaceae archaeon | reverse complement strand
CTGAGCTGGGGCACGGCCTTCAAAAGCGCCATAGCATATATAATACTGACCATAGCCTCCACGCTACTAGCCCGCACAGGGGTCTCAGAGACGATACTAGTGCTGGGTGCGGTTGGGGGCCTAGTTAATGCCACGGCAACGATCCTGGGGATAGCATCAGTACTACCATCTATAGGATTCTGCACAGCCCTAGGGGGCATGCTGGTCTCCATAGCAACTGCAACGCTGAACAAGCCCCTCTACGCCGACTATAACATGCTGGATGAGGAGGGGAGGAGGGTCATCTGGAGCCTTAGCATGGTTCTAAGCCTAGTACCACTAGCGGCATCCCTGTTGACCAGGATCGCGTCATGCTAGGGAACCTTAAATACCGGGCGGGCATAGTATAACAACACCCGACTCCCAGGCGGGGTGCAGGCCATGGATACAGTGGAGATGGTGATAGGGTCACGGGCCGATGTCGACGAGTATGTGCTTAGGATAATAGTAGAGTTCAACAGGGGGGTTAGGAGGGTTAGGCTGAAGGCGTTCAACGACAATATATGCAAGCTTGCAGACGTGTATGCATCCCTCAAGGAGAGGCTGGGGGACTCTGTATCCATAGTGGAGGGCCGCACGGGGGCTAGGAGGGATAGGGGTAGGAGGAAGATATACATGGATATCCTAGTCGAGTACAGCCCCGTCTAGGCGGCCTCCTCCGCCTCACTGGCTCCAACGTGTATACCCGTGATCCCCTGGATCCTATTCAACAACGAGTCCAGCACTAGCATAGCTGCTGAAGGGTTCCTCTCGACCCTGTCGAGGTCCTCCTCAAGCCTCCTGCTGGTGTCGAGTGATACAAGGTCCCTGTGGTGGGTGGATAGGTATTCATACACCTCTATCCCCGTCCTGGTTGGTATCAGGTACTTCATCCTCCTACTCTCCACGATATACCCATGCCTCCTATTGGCCTCGATTGCCTTGGAATAGGTGCTGGGCCTCCCAATTCCGTGCTCCCTCATAAGCCTAACTATATCCCCACTCCTGTATAGTGGGGTCCTGCTAGACCTGTAGATCCTAGAGGTCGAAACCCTATACGTGGAGCCGGGCCTTGCATCCTTGACCCACTCCGCCAGCTGGGGCCTCATCACACTGTAGAACCCGTCCTCCACCAGTGACACGTTCACCTCCTCCACAACCCCTACACCGGCTACATCCCAGTACAGCCTACCCCTCTCAATCCTAGCACCACTCATCTGGCTGGCAATGAACCTCTGGAAGATCAAGTCATACAGGCGGAGGTGTAGGCGTGTCAGCTTTATCGGGGCCCTGACGGACCCGTCCAGCAGTGCCCTCTCAAGCTCTCCAGCATCAAGGGGCCGGGTGGGCCTTATAGCCTCATGCGCACCCCCCTCACCCCAGCTCCTAGGCCTATAGTACCTTGATAGCCCATGCCTGTCAAGGTACTCCCTAGCTATTGCCATACCGGTAGAGGACACCCTGGTAGAGTCGGTCCTATGATAAGTTATCAACCCGGACTCGAAGAGGTCCTGGGCGAGCCTCATTACTGACCCGGCTGAGAGCCTTAGCCTGCTGGAGGCCTCATATATGAGGGAGTCCGTTGTGAAGGGGGGCGGGGGGCTCCTATCCTCAACCCTCAACTCTAGGCCACGTAGCTGCACCTGGTCGACTCTCGACAGCTTCTCAGCCTCATCCTTACTGTCGGTGAAGACCTTTATTCCCCACCCGTTGTCCAGCACCAGATACACTGTGTACCCCCTATCCCTCCTCCACTCCTCATACCTGCCAATGATCCATCCAAGCACGGGTGTCTGGACCCTCCCGGCGCCGAGCCACCTCTTCCCATACTTGGACCATAGGTGGCTGCTGAGGGAGAATCCTATCCACCTGTCGGTGATCCTCCTAACGATCTGGGCAAGGACCTGGTGCTCATCTACCCCGCCCGGGCTCCTTAACGCCTCCATAACCGCTTGCCTGGTCACCTCGTGGAACTTGACCCTGTAGATGTTCCTGTTATAGGGCTTCAGTGCCAGGTATATGTCCCATGCTATCTTCTCCCCCTCCCTGTCGGGGTCTGTGGCTATGAGGATCTCGTCCACCTCAAGGGCTAGTTTTCTAAGCCTAGATATTGAGGATTTCGAGTCAAGTACCATGGTGGACCCGCACCTGGGGCAGGGCTTCCTACCCGCATACGTGTAGCCGCATGCGAGGCACCTCTTTATAGTGTCATATACAGGTGTATACCCGCCTCCAGCCTTCACCCCGTAAACACTCTCCTCCTCGTCGATGGCCAGGTCGAATACGTGGCCCCTGGAGGCTGTAATGCTTAGGAGGTACACTGTACCCGTCTCCTCGTCAACCATAGAGGTTTCATATATCCTCCCGTATCCGTCTACCCTCTTGGAGGGCCTTCCCCAGAACCATGAGATGGTCCTAGCCTTTGTAGGCGACTCGACGACCAGTAGAACTGACTTAACGTTTACACGCTTACCCTCACCCCTCCTACTAGCCTCGACCCGCCTGAGGACCTCGTCCAGGTCGAGTGCCTCGAATTCTAGGAGCCTGGATGAGGTATACCATGAAAGCCTCTCCTCCAGCGCCTTCACCCTCTCAATCACCGAGTCGACGACAACGCTTATGCCGAGCGTCATTACACCCTTGTACAGCCTGCTAGTCCTGCCACTAGCCTGCAGGTAGGTGGGTGCGTCGGGGACCACAGCGTATACCTCGTCACCCATCCTCTCATAGACTATGGAGCCCACCGCAACGGGCCCCCTAATAGTCTCGCCCTCAAGCCATGCTAGGGCGTGGCCAACGGCCTCGGAGAGGAGGCTGGACGCCTCCCCCAGGAGACCCTCTGCACTTATCCTCCCCCGGGCGGCTAGTGATATTAGCCTGTCATCCCCGATCTTCTCCATATACGTTCTAAGCCTAGATGCATACTCGCCAGCCACACCATCCCCGGCCTCGCTCATGTAGAGTAGGAGCCTCAGCAGCCTCCTGGGAGACAATAGAGCCTCTCCAGCCCTAACCCTCATGCCTGGAACTCCCAGGAACACTGCATACCTGATCCTCTCTGGAAGGTCTAAGCCCCTAACCACTACGCCATACCTTGAGGCGATCCCAACTATAACATCTACCTCACCCCGGGCCAGCTTCTCAACAGCCCTCCTAGAGGAGGTTATAGCCTGCCCCACCCTGACACCTGCCTGGGAGAGCTTCTCCACGGCGAGCCTCGCCAGGGCCTTTCCATGGATCTGGCTTACAAATACAACACCACCCGGGCCAAGCCTCTCCACAACCCTTACAACTCCCTCCATGGGGTCCTCTGATATCAGGTATGAGTCCACAACATTCCTCATATAATCGCTCCCACCGCCAACCTCGAACCCGAGTAGCTCCTTGAAGACTAGGTGCTTTACCCCCCGGGGCCTCCCGGTAGCTGATGCTATGACCAGCTGTGAGAATATGGGGGGTGTGTAGGATCTCAGGATCGCCTCATAGCCCGCAATCTTATCC